>NZ_JBGCAQ010000022.1:0-179023 GCF_041261405.1 Streptacidiphilus sp. EB103A
GGTTGATAGGCCGGATGTGGAAGCCCCGCAAGGGGTGGAGCTGACCGGTACTAATAGGCCGAGGGCTTGACCATAGCTGCTACGCGTCCACTGTGCAGTTCCCGGGTTGCGAACAGCCCCGGTGAACGTGCCATTTCGATGGCACATCACAATTGAAGAGAGTGTTCGCTGAACACCCGATAGGGTTTCGGTGGTCATAGCGTGAGGGAAACGCCCGGTAACATCCCGAACCCGGAAGCTAAGCCTCATAGCGCCGATGGTACTGCAGGGGGGACCCTGTGGGAGAGTAGGACGCCGCCGAACAATTATTCAGAGCCGCGGCCCCAGCGATTCGCTGGGGCCGCGGCTTTTTGTGTTTTTGCAGGATGGAATTGAACTGGCCGGTAGCCCGTGAGCGGGCGCCTGCTGAGTGCGGGACAATGAGAGTCGGTGGGGTGCCTCGACGGTGGCCACCGGGATGTTGCTGGTAGATCAGTCAGAAGGAGTCAGGTCAATGTCGAACCCCCCTCAGGGACGCCCGGAGCGCCGTTCGGGTGACGGATCGCAGGGCGCCGCGGGTGCGGGCGGCCGGCGTGACTCCCGTGGCGGCGGCTACAACCGCGACAGCCGCGATGATCGCGCGCCGCGTCGTGACGACCGCCCCTCGGGCGGTGGCTTCAACCGTGACGATCGCCCCCGTGGCGGTGGCTTCAACCGCGACGACCGTGGTCCCCGTCGTGACGACCGCCCCACCAGTGGCGGCTACAACCGCGACAGCCGTGACGACCGCGCGCCGCGTCGGGACGACCGTCCCTCGTCGAGCGGTGGCGGGTTCCGTCGGGACGACCGCCCCTCGGGCGGTGGCTTCAACCGTGACGACCGCCCCCGTGGCGGTGGCTACAACCGCGATGACCGTCCGTCTTCGGGTGGTGGGTTCCGTCGCGATGACCGTCCTTCCGGTGGTGGGTTCCGTCGTGATGACCGTCCCTCGGGTGGTGGCTTCAACCGGGATGACCGCCCCCGTGGCGGAGGCTTCAACCGTGACGACCGTGGCCCGCGCCGCGACGACCGGCCCTCGGGCGGCGGTTACAACCGTGACGACCGTCCCCGTAGCTTCAACCGCGATGACCGTGGCCCGCGTCGAGATGACCGTCCGTCCTCTGGCGGTGGGTTCAGCCGGGATGACCGTCCGCGCAGCTTCAACCGGGACGACCGTGGCCCGCGCCGCGACGACCGGCCCTCGTCCGGTGGTGGGTTCCGTCGTGACGATCGCCCCTCGGGCGGTGGCTTCAACCGGGATGACCGTCCCCGTGGTGGTGGGTTCAACCGCGACGATCGCGGCCCGCGTCGTGATGACCGTCCGTCCTCTGGCGGTGGGTTCAACCGGGATGACCGTCCGCGTAGCTTCAACCGCGATGACCGCGGCCCGCGTCGTGATGACCGTCCGTCCTCCGGTGGTGGGTTCAACCGGGATGACCGTCCGCGTAGCTTCAACCGCGATGACCGTGGTCCGCGTCGTGATGACCGTCCGTCCTCCGGTGGTGGGTTCAACCGGGATGACCGTCCGCGTAGCTTCAACCGCGATGACCGTGGTCCCCGTCGTGATGACCGTCCGTCCTCCGGCGGCGGTTACAACCGGGACGATCGCCCGCGTAGCTTCAACCGCGATGACCGTGGTCCCCGTCGTGATGACCGTCCGTCCTCCGGTGGTGGGTTCAGCCGGGATGACCGCCCGCGTAGCTTCAACCGGGACGACCGTGGCCCGCGCCGGGATGACCGTGGGTCGTCCTCCGGTGGTGGGCGATTCGAGAACCGGGGGCAGGGGGACGAGCGGCGGAGTGAGCCGGTTCGGCGTCTGCCGATCGATGAGGACGTCACCGGGCAGGAGATCGACGGGGATGTCCGCCAGGAGCTGATGAGCCTTCCGAAGACGCTTGCCGAGGACGTGGCCAAGAACCTCGTCATGGTGGCCAGGCTGCTCGACAGCGAGCCGGAAGAGGCGTACGCGTACTCGCGCGTCGCCCTGCGGCTGGCCTCGCGGGTCGCTGCGGTGCGAGAGGCGGCCGGGTTCGCCTCCTACGTCACCGAGCGGTACTCGGAGGCGCTGACGGAGTTCCGTGCTTCGCGGCGGATGACCGGGTCGGCGGAGCTGTGGCCGGTCATGGCCGACTGCGAGCGCGGGCTGGGCCGTCCGGAGCGGGCGCTGGAGATGGCCGGCGCTCCCGAGGTGAAGCAGCTGGACAAGGCCGGACAGATCGAGATGCGCCTGGTCGCGGCGGGAGCCCGCAGCGACATGGAGCAGTTCGACGCGGCCGTGGTGACGCTGGAGTGCCCCGAGCTGGGCTCGCACTCGGTGCAGCCGTGGACGGCCCGGCTGCGGTACGCCTACGCGGAGGCGCTGATCGGCGCCGGGCGTGAGGACGAGGCCCGCGACTGGTTCGCCAAGGCGGTCGAGGCCGACCAGGACGGCAGCACCGGCGCGGCGGAGCGCCTGGCGCAGCTGGACGGCATCGAGTTCGTCGACGCGCTCGACCCCGAGGTCGAGCTGGACGACGACGAGGACGACGAGGACGAGTCCGGCATCGTGGTCGCGGTGGACGACGAGGGCGACGACGAGAGCGACGCCGAGTTCGCCCAGGGCGACGGCGAGGACTACTACGAGGACGACGAGGAAGAGGACGAGGAGGAGGGCTTCGACAGCCCGTCCGCCGAGCGTCCCTTCCTGGAGCCCGAGGGCGATCGCAACTGATGCACCGGCTGTGGCTCGGAACCAGGAGGTCTCTGGTCCCGGGCCACAGTCATGTCCGGATGACGAATGCTCAGCGGACCAGCAGGCTGCGCAGGACCAGTCCGGTGGCGGGCTTGGGCCCGAAGGAGGTGGACTTCCGCGGCATGGTCACGCCCTGTTCGGCGAGCCGACGGACGACCCCCTCGTCGACCGGGTGGAGCAGCACCGCCGTGCCGCCGCCGCGCTCCGCCTCGCGGACGGCGGCTGCGGTGTCGTGCAGGTAGCCGATGTGCTCGGGGGCATCCGGCACGTGCCAGACCCGGTCGAGGAGCACCGAGTGCAGCACCGTGGCGTCCAGCCGGCGGTACTCCTCGGGTCGGTCGTCGGGGACGGCGGCGCGCAGGGTCTGCTCGTCCGGCCCGGTGACGAGGTGGAAGCCGCCGTCGCCGGCGAGGACGAAGGCGTTCAGCCCGGCGGCCTTGGCCTCCGCGAGGGCGGTCAGGGCGCCCTGCTGGGTGCTGTCCTCCACCGGCGAGACCGACCAGGACCCGTCCAGCGCGGAGAGGGCCTTGTCCACCGGGAGCTGACGCAGCACGCGGTGGATGGCGCGGACGCGGAGCGGGTAGCGGGCGGTGTCGACGAGCAGCACCAGGCCGCGGTCCCAGGGGCTGTTGGCCAGGTGCCGGTACTCGCCCTGGAGGCGCAGGTACATGGCCCAGCGGTGGTGGCCGTCGGCGATCAGGGCCCGGCAGGTGGCCAGGTCGGTGCTGACGGCGGCCAGGTCGGCAGCGGCGGTGACGGACCAGAGCCGGTGGGTGGTGCCGTCCAGGGTCGTGGTGGTGAGCAGCGGGGGGCCGGCCGCGGCGCGTTCCACCACCCCGGCAGCTCCGCCGTCGCCGCGGTAGGTGAGTAGCAGCGGCTCCAGGTTGGCCTTGGTGGTGCGCATCAGGCCGACCCGGTCGGCGACCGGCTGCGGCATCACGTCCTCGTGCGGGAGCACCACCCCGGCGCCCGGTTCGCTCAGCGCCAGGGCGCCGATCAGGCCGCGCTGCAGGGTGCCGCTGCCCGGGGCGCCGTCCTCGGGGGGCGTCCGCTGCTCGTAGACGTAGAGGGCGGCCGCCGGGTCGGCGACGAGTACGCCCGCGCGCTGCCACTCCGCGAGCAGCCGGGCGGCCTGGCGGTAGCCGCTCTCGGCGGTCGGTTGCGGGCGGGGCAGGATCAGCCGGACGATGTTGTGCGGGTCGCCGGTCTCCAGGCGCAGGCGTCCGTCGGGATCCACCACGTCGTAGGGCGGCGAGGTGACGGCGGCGAGGGAGCTGACCTTCGCCGGGTCGTAGCGCAGACCGCGGAACGGGGTCAGCGACAACCCGGCTGCGGCCACCCGTCCGGCATCACCCCAGCCACGGTCGTCGTCGCCGGGGCGGAAATCTCCTGAGTCGTCTGCACTGACTGCTCTCACTCTGGGCATGTTAATCGGGTATGCCTGGTTGCCTGATCATCGGAGGGTGCGATGAGGAAGCGTGCACGCAGCGACGAAGGTGCACCGAGCGGGGATGTGTACGAGTGGTTCAGGCGCGGAAGCGCCCTGCTGGCCGGGGGCCATCCGGGGGCGGCCCAGCAGCTGCTCAGCCGGGCCGCCGCGGCCGAGCCCGGTTCGGCGGCGATCAGGGAGTCGCTGGCCAGGGCGCAGTTCGACGCCGGGTCGTACGCCGCGGCGCTGGAGAGCTTTCGGGAGGTGGCGCTGGCCGACCCGTCCGACGACTACGCCCAGTTCGGCTGGGGGCTCGCGGCGGCGCGGACCGGGGACTTCGAGGAGTCGGCGGTGCATCTGGCGCTCGCGGTGGCGATGCGTCCGGACGCCGCCCACTACCGGGCCGCGCTGCGCCAGACCCGGGCGACCCTGAAGGCACGGGCCGGGGGGTTCGGTACGGTCGGGGCAGAGCAGAAGCAGGACCAGCAGGACGAAAAGCATCATCAGGACGAGTAGGAAGACACCGATCCATGTCTGAGCACGCAGACCAGCCGCTGTACCGGGCCTATGACACGGCCCTGCTGGACCTGGACGGAGTCGTCTACGCCGGGCCCCGGGCGATCGACCACGCGGTCGATTCGCTCGCGCAGGCCCGCACGGCCGGGATGCGGCTGGCCTATGTGACCAACAACGCCTCGCGCACGCCGAAGGCCGTCGCCGAGCACCTGACCGAGCTGGGCATCGCCGCCGAGCCGGACGATGTGATCACCTCGGCGCAGGCGGCGGCCAGGGTCGTGGCGGGGAAGGTGCCGGCGGGCGCGGCGGTGCTGGTCATCGGCGGCGAGGGCCTGCTGGAGGCGGTACGGGAGCGCGGGCTGCGTCCGGTGCGCTCGTTGGACGACGACCCGGCCGCGGTGGTGCAGGGCTATGACGCGTCGGTGGGCTGGACGCAGCTCGCCGAGGCCTCCTACGCCGTCGCGAAGGGCCTCCCGTGGGTGGCCTCCAACACCGACCTGACCATTCCGACAGCGCGCGGCACCGCGCCGGGGAACGGCACGCTGGTCGCGGCGGTGCGGACGGCGACCGGGGTGGACCCGGAGGTGGCCGGGAAGCCGCTGCCGCCGATGCACCGGGAGACGGTGATCCGCACCGGGGCGAAGCGGCCGCTGGTGGTGGGGGACCGGCTGGACACCGACATCGAGGGGGCCTTCAACGGCGGTGTCGACAGCCTGCTGGTGTTCACCGGCGTCAGCAGGCCCGAGGAGCTGCCCGAGGCCCCGGCGAAGTACCGGCCGACGTACCTGGCGGCCGACCTGCGCGGGCTGCTGCGGGTGCAGCCCGAGCTCGGCGCCGGGGACGGCGGCTCCTACCGCTGCGGCGGCTGGACGGTGGAGCCGCGGGACGGCGGGCTGGAGATCGCCGAGCGCGGGGAGGACCGCTACGACGGGCTGCGGGCGCTCTGCGCGGCGGCCTGGGCGGCGGCGGACGCGCCTGGCGGGTCGACGCCCAAGTGGCGCGAGGCGCTGGCCTCGCTGGATCTCTGAAGCCGGGCCGCCCAGTAGCTAGAGCAGCTTGCGGAGCTGGAGCAGGTCGCGGATGCCTGCCTCCAGCTTGACCCGGCCGGTCGCCCAGGCGGAGGCGAAGTTCAGCCGGCCGCCGACCAGGGCGACCAGGTCGTCGCCGGTCATCGACAGCCGGATCTGGGCCCGTTCGGTCGGGCGGCCCGGAGCCTCCGTCACCTCGGTGATGCTGCCGTCGCGCAGCCGCCCCGAGAAGGTGACGTCCAGGTCGGTGATCCAGCAGGTCAGCGAGCGGTCCAGGGAGGCGGCGGTACGGACGTCGCCTTCGGCCTTGCCGAGGTTCCGGCTGAGCTGTTCCAGTGCCGCGCGGCACTCGGCGGTGGTGGCCATGGTGCGCTGTGCTCCTGAGGTGCGGGATACGTGCTGGTTGCACCGACGCTACCGCAGCCGGGGACGCGCTGAGTGCGCGACCGGAGGCGGCCAGGCGGTAGCGTCGGTGCAGGGCCTGTCGAGTGCTTGGGCGTGGAGGAGGAGTGCCGGAATGCGTGACGTGGTGCGTGACTGCCTGAAAGCTGCGGCGGGGGCTGCCAACGGGGTCGTCGGCGTGGCCGAGGAGGCCCGGCGTCGGGCCGAGGGGGCCGCCCGGGACCTGCTGGAGCTGAGCGGGGTGCATCCTAACGAGCTGCTGGAGCGGGCGCCGGAGCCGGTGCAGCTGGTGGTCGGCGTGGTGCGCTCGGAGGCGGACAAGGTGTGGAGCCGCCTCGGCGACGGGGTGGTCCAAGTGGGCGTGGTCCTGGAGTTCCTGGAACAGCAGGTCAGGCACCTCCAGGGCGGGGAGGACGCGCCTGCGGCGCAGCCCGGGGAGGGGCGGGTCGCCCAACCGCGCGCCGAGCACGCGTTCCCGGCGCCCCGGCGGAAGTCGGCCGCGGCGCGGCCGGTGCGGGTGGTCGTCGACGAGGACCTCCCGGGGGACGACGAGGCCGCTGCGGCGGCGCGCCGACGCGCGGCCGTGCCGGGGATGAAGAAGACGGCCGCGCGGAAGGCGGCGGTCGCCGCGGAGGCGGCGGCAGCGCCGACACCGGCCCGGGCCCCCGCAGCGCGGAAGGCCCCCGCACGGAAGCCGGCACCGGTGACGGAACCGGCACCGGCGGAGAAGGCGCCCGCGGAGAAGGCGCCCGCGAAGAAGGCGGCAACGAAGCGGGCACCGGCGAAGAAGGCAGCGGCGGAGGCCGCGCCCGCGAAGAAGGCTGTCGCGAAGAAGGCCACGGCCAAGCGGGCTGCGGCGCAGAAATCCACGGCCGGACAGGCCGCACCGGAGCAGACCCCGGCGAAGAAGGCCGCGGCGAGGAAACCTGGTGCGAAGAAGCCCGCTGGCGGTGCGGCGTCCTCGTCCGGGAAGCGGGTCGTGCCGAAGGCGGGTACGGGTGCGGGCGATGAGTGAGCCGCGGCAGCCGGTGCTGGAGACCGGGCACGACGCCGTCGACTCCGCGCTGGCCCGGCTGGGGGAGCTGGACGGGGTGCCGACGGAGGCGCACGCCGGGGTCTACGAGACCGTGCACCAGGCCCTCCGTGACACCCTGAACGCGCTCGACGACGACCACCCGCTCGACACCGATTCGAATCGCAGGAGCTGAACCGCACGTGGCAGTCGCACGACGCCGTCTGGACGCAGAGCTGGTCCGCCGGAAGCTGGCCCGGTCGCGGGAGCACGCCAGTGAGCTGATCGCCGCGGGGCGGGTCTCCGTGGGCGGGACGACGGCGACCAAGCCGGCCACGCAGGTGGAGACCGCGGCGGCGGTGGTGGTGGCCAAGGACGACAACGACCCCGACTACGTCTCCCGGGGCGGCCACAAGCTGGCCGGGGCGCTGGCGGTGTTCCTGCCCGAGGGGCTGGCCGTCGAGGGCCGCCGCTGCCTGGACGCCGGGGCGTCCACCGGTGGGTTCACCGACGTGCTGCTGCGGGCCGGGGTGGACCGGGTGCTCGCGGTCGACGTCGGCTACGGCCAGCTGGCCTGGTCGCTGCAGAGCGACGACCGGGTTACGGTGATGGACCGGACGAACGTCCGGGAGCTCACCCTGGAGCAGCTCGACGGAGTGCCGGTGGACCTGGTGGTGAGCGATCTGTCGTTCATCCCGCTGGGCCTGGTGCTGCCCGCGCTGGCGCGGTGCACCGCGCCGGAGGGCGATCTGGTGCTGATGGTGAAGCCGCAGTTCGAGGTCGGCAAGGAGCGGCTCGGCAGCGGCGGCGTGGTCCGCAGCGCGCAGCTGCGCCAGGAGATGATCGAGAAGGTGGCCGGACAGGGGGCGGAGCTGGGGCTCGGTGTGCGCGGGGTGACCGCGAGCCCGCTGCCCGGGCCCTCCGGCAATGTCGAGTACTTCCTGTGGTTCCGCCGGGACGCCCCGCCGCTGGACCCGGCGGACGCCCGCCGGGCCGTGGAGCAGGGCCCGCAGTAGGCCCCGGGGGTGGCAATGCGGCAGTACAGAATATTGAATTCCGAATTCCCGGAACAGCCGGTGGCGCGCAATCGGATCATCGGCGGATGGTGAATTCAATGCTTTTACGAACCGACGACCTTCAGCTCATCCGGCCAACGGCGCTGCGGAGAGTCGGAGCAGGTCGTGGGCGATGTCGGCGACGGTCGTCTCCGGGCTCCAGACGAAGCGGGCGGTGCCGTCCCGGCCGAAGACCAGGGTCTGGGTGCCGTGCTCGACGGTCCGGGTCCCGGTCGCGTCGGTGGTCGGTGGTTGGGCCGGCACGCCCAGCGAGAGGGCGTCCCGGTCGACCACGGCGACCGGTCCGCTCAGGCCGACGAAGCGGGTGCTGAAGTTGTCGAGCCACTTCCGCAGCACCGTGGCGGTGTCATGGGCCGGGTCCAGGGTCACGAAGACCGTGGTGACCTGGGCGCGGACGGACGGGGGGAGTTCCTGCAGGGCGGCGGCGATGTCGGCCATCGTGGTGGGGCACTCGTCGGGGCAGTCGGTGTAGCCGAAGAAGAGGGTGACGATCCGTCCGGCCGCTCGGGTGCTCGGCTGGTAGGCCGCGCCGCCGGTGTCGATGAGCTCGAAGGAGGGCAGCGCGACGGCGGGTTCGATCCGGGTTCCGTAGTAGGGCCAGGCGCCGGAGGGTGCGGCCGGCGCGGTCGCGACCGCGATCGGACTGTCCCCGGACCCGTCCCCGGCCGCCGTCGGTGCGCCGGTGCCGGTGGCCGCGCAGGCGCTCAGCAGTGTGCAGGCAGTGGAGAGGGCCAGGGCTTCGCGCAGGCGTGCTGTCCTCGGTAATAGAGAACGGCAATGGCGACGAAAATCGGCCATGCAACCCCCCCGGGCCTGGAAATGGGATCCCCCTCGGTTCCCATGGGAAGCCTAGGCTAGCGGAATTGACCGGGCGCGACCGTGCGACTTAAATACTCCCCGAATTAACCCGCGGGTTACAGCTGTCTTCGCACGGGTGGACGACGGTCGATCGGAGGGGCTGGCGGGGCTGGTCTTCCTGGAGGGGTGCGGGACACCGGGTAAGGTCGGAGCACTGCACTTGACCGCGACTTGCCCGTATTCGAGGGGGAGCGCCGACCGGGCCGAGGACGTCCCGTCCCGGCGCCGGAGGTTCAGATGAGTGACCGTACCGTCTTCCTGCTTGCGCACACCGGCCGGGAGGAGGCGCTGCAGAGCGTCGAGAGCCTGGTGGAGGGGCTGTCCAAGGCCGGGATCAAGCTGCGGGTGCTGGCCGAGGAGGCTCCCGTCATGGGCTATCCGGCCCAGGTGGAGGCGGTGGCCGGCGGTCCGGGCGCGGCCAGGGGCTGCGAACTGGTGCTGGTCCTGGGCGGTGACGGCACGCTGCTGCGCGGCGCCGAGTTGTCCCGCGAGTCCGGGGTGCCGATGCTCGGGGTGAACCTCGGGCGGGTCGGCTTCCTGGCCGAGGCCGAACGCGACGACCTGCAGAAGGTGGTCGAACGGGTGGTGGACAGCGACTACGAGGTCGAGGAGCGGATGACGCTGGACGTGGTCGTTCGAACGGACGGCCGGGTGGTGCACACCGACTGGGCGCTCAACGAGGCCTCCGTCGAGAAGGCATCCCGCGAACGCATGATCGAGGTGGTGACGGAGGTGGACGGACGCCCGGTGTCCACCTTCGGCTGCGACGGGGTGGTCTGCGCGACGCCCACCGGATCGACCGCCTACGCCTTCTCGGCGGGCGGCCCGGTGGTGTGGCCCGAGGTCGAGGCGCTGCTGATGGTCCCGATCAGCGCCCACGCGCTGTTCGCCAAGCCGCTGGTGACCTCGCCGCACTCGGTGCTGGCCGTCGAGGTGCAGGCGAAGACGCCCAACGGGGTGCTCTGGTGCGACGGGCGGCGCACGGTGGAGCTCCCGGCCGGGGCCCGGGTGGAGGTCCGCCGGGGCGCGATCCCGGTACGGCTGGCCCGGCTGCACCGTGCCCCCTTCACCGACCGGCTGGTCGCCAAGTTCGCACTGCCGGTGACGGGTTGGCGCGGCGCGGCACCGCGCTGAGGAGGCGGGCCGGGGGAACGTGCCGGTCCCCGCTTCGCCCGGACGGGTCAGGCCACTAGGCTCAGGGCAGCCCGTCATGGGGTCGGTGTACGGACGTGGACGGGAGCGCGGGCTCCCCAGGAGTTTCCCCAGAGGGGCCAGTGAGCGCTCACCGAGAGGACAAGGTGCAGGTCAACGGCATGGACCGCCCCCGTCTGGAAGAGATGCGGATACGGGCACTGGGCGTGATCGAGGACGCCGTGGTGGAGCTGTCGCCCGGATTCACCGTGGTCACCGGCGAGACCGGGGCGGGCAAGACCATGGTGGTCACCAGCCTCGGGCTGCTGCTCGGCGGCAAGGCCGACCCGGCCCTGGTCCGCAACGGCGCCGAGCGGGCCGTGGTGGAGGGGCGCGTCGCGGACGCGGACGGTTCGCCGGCCGCGCAGCGCGCGGTCGAGGCGGGCGCCGAGCTGGACGACGGCGCCCTGCTGATCAGCCGTACCGTCTCCGCCGAGGGCCGCTCCCGGGCGCATGTCGGCGGCCGTTCGGTCCCGCTGAGCCTGCTCGCCTCCCTGGGCGAGGACCTGATCGCGGTGCACGGTCAGACCGACCAGCAGCGGCTGCTGCAGCCGGCCCGGCAGCGCGGCGCGCTGGACCGCTACGCCGGCGACCCGGTGGCGCTGCCGCTGGTCGAGTACCAGACCGCCTTCCGCAGGCTGCGCGAGGTGACCGCCCGGCTGGAAGAGCTGACCACCCGGGCCAGGGAACGGGCCCAGGAGGCCGACCTGCTGCGCTTCGGCCTGGACGAGGTCGCCGCCGCGGAGCCGCTGGCCGGCGAGGACCTGGAGCTGGCGGCGGAGTCCGAGCGGCTCGGCCACGCCGACGCGCTGTCCTCCGCCGCCAACCAGGCGCACGCCGCCCTGGCCGGCGAGCCCGCCGACCCCGACGCCGTGGACGCCGGGACGCTGCTGGCGCAGGCCCGGCGGGCGATGGAGTCGGTCCGCCACCACGACCCCAGGCTGGCGGCGCTGGCCGACCGGCTCAGCGAGGTCGGCTACCTGCTCGGCGACATCGCCGGCGACCTGGCCGGCTACGCGGACGACCTGGACGCCGACCCGGCCCGGCTGGCCGCCGTCGAGGAGCGCCGCGCGGTGCTGGCGCACCTGGTGCGCAAGTATGCGAACGCCGGAGCCGGGGGAGGCCCCGAGGGCGGCCTCGCCGAGGTGCTGGAGTGGGCCGAGGCGGCCGCAGAGCGGCTCACCGAGCTCGACGGCGACGACGACACCATCGGCGCACTGGAGGAGGAGCAGGAGAAGCTCAGCGGCACCGTCTCCGAGCTCGCCGCGCAGCTCACCACCGCCCGCAGGGCCGCGGCGGAGGACTTCGCCAAGGCCGTCACCGCCGAACTGACCGAGCTGGCGATGCCGCACGCCAGGGTCAGCTTCGGGATCACCCCCGCCGCCGACTTCGGCCCCTACGGCGTGGACGAGGTGGAGGTGCTGCTCGCGCCGCACCCCGGCGCCCCGCCGCGTCCGATCGCCAAGGGCGCGTCCGGCGGTGAGCTGTCCCGGGTGATGCTGGCGGTCGAGGTGGTCTTCGCCGGCGCGGACCCGGTGCCGACCTATCTCTTCGACGAGGTCGACGCCGGCGTCGGCGGCAAGGCCGCGGTCGAGGTGGGCCGGCGGCTGGCCAGGCTGGCGCGGACCTCGCAGGTCATCGTGGTGACCCATCTGCCGCAGGTGGCCGCGTTCGCGGACCGGCACCTGGTGGTGGAGAAGACCGTCGACGGCACGGTCACCCGCTCCGGGGTGACCACGCTGAGCGATGTGGAACGGGTCAGGGAGCTGTCCCGGATGCTGGCCGGTCTTGAGGACTCCGAGCTGGGCCGTGCGCACGCGGAAGAGCTGCTGGCGGCCGCCCGCACCGCGGCGGCCGACTAGGACGGGACCGTTCGGCGACACGCCGCCGAACGGGTGAGCAACGGGCCGTGACCACGGCGGCAGCGCCGCCGCCGACTGTCCAAGACCCCTTCCGAGCTGGCATCGTGGTCCCGCGCTCACCACTACATCCGACCGAGCTGGAGACGACGCTGACCGTGGAGCACACCCCTGCAGCCCCCACCGGCCAACTGCACGCCGTCCTGGTACTGGCGGGCAGTTCTGGCGGCATCGGCACGCATGTGCGCTCCCTGGCCCAGGGGCTCAGCGCACACGGCCTGGAGGTCACCGTGTGCGGCCCGGCCGAGACCGACGAGCTCTACGGCTTCTCCGGCTCCGGGGCCCGGTTCCAGCCGGTGGAGATCACACCCACCCCCGGCCCCCGTACCGACGCGGCCGCGGTCGGCGAGCTGCGGCGGGCCTTCGCCCGCGCCTCGCTGGTGCATGCGCACGGGCTGCGGGCCGCGCTGCTGTCCGACCTGGCGCTGCGGACGGCGCGGGCCGGGACCCCGCTGGTGGTCACCTCGCACCACGCCAACCTCGCCACCGGGGTGGAGCGCAGGCTGCTGCGGCTGATGGAGCGTCGGGTCGCCAAGAACGCGGACCTGATCCTCGGCGCCTCCTCCGATCTGGTGGCCCGGGCCCGCAGTCTCGGCGCGGCCGACGCGAGGCTCGGGCCGGTCGCCGCGCCGCCGCTGCCGGCGGCAACTGCTGAGCGCAGCAGGGAGGCGGTCCGGAAGGAGCTGCTGGGCAGCAAGGAGCGGGCCGACCGTCCGGTGGTGCTGGCGGTGGGGCGGCTGGTTCCGCAGAAGAACTTCCATCTGCTGCTGGACGCGGCCTCCGGATGGCGCGGCGGCGAGGAGCCGTTGGTTCTGATCGCGGGGGAAGGGCCCGAGCAGGGGGCGCTGCGGGGGCGGATCAAGTCCGAGAAGCTGCGGGCCAGGCTGCTGGGTCGGCGCTCCGACGTGCGGGAGCTGCTGCTGGCGGCGGACCTGGTGGTGATCTCCTCGCGCTGGGAGGCGCGGTCGCTGGTGGCGCAGGAAGCCCTGCGGGCCGGGGTGCCGCTCGTCGCGACGGCGGTCGGGGGGTTGCCGGAGTTGGTGGGGGACGCGGCGGTGCTGGTCCCTCCGGGGGATCCGACGGCTTTGGCGGCAGCGGTGTCTGCGGTGCTCGCGGATGAGGGGCGGCGGGCGGAGCTGGCTGCGGCGGGGCCCGTTCAGGCGGAGACGTGGCCGGATGAGGCGGCTACGGTGGCTCAGGTGTTGAGCGTGTACGACGAATTGACGGGGGAGCGGTAGGTGCACGGGTTTCCGCGGTGGGTGGTTGGCAGCGCAGTTCCCCGCGCCCCTAGGTTTCAGGGGGCGACTGTCAGCGTGATGGTGCCGGAATCGCTGGTGGTTACCTGGAGCTGGGTCAGGTCTCTGACGGAGACGGTCGCGCCGTAGCTGGTGGTGGCGGGGCCTATGCCGATGACCTGCATGCCGGCGGCGAGGCCGGCCCGGGTGCCGGCTTCGGAGTCCTCGAGGACGATGCAGTCGGCGGGGTCAATGCCGAGCAGCTTCGCGCCGAGGAGGAAGCCCTCGGGGTCGGGCTTGCTGCGGGTGACGTGTTCGGCGGTGACCGCCACGGCCGGGACGGGCAGCCCCGCGGCGCCCATGCGGGCACGGGCCAGGGCGTCGTCGGCCGAGGTCACCAGGGCGTGCGGAAGGCCGGCCAGCGAGGCGAGGAAGGTCGGGGCGCCGCCGATCGGGACGACGCCCTCGGTGTCGGCGGTCTCCTGGGCCAGCATCCGGGCGTTCTCGGCGTGGTTGATCTCCATCGGCCGGTCGGGCAGCAGGATCGCCATGCTGGCGAAGCCCTGCCGCCCGTGGACGACCTCCAGCACCCGGTCGCCGTCCAGGCCCTGCTCGGCGGCCCAGGCCCGCCACACCCGCTCCACCGCCGCTCCGGAGTCGACCAGGGTCCCGTCCATGTCGAGCAGCAGCGCGCGGGCGGTCAGAATCACGGTCTCGGCGGTGCTGGCAGGCATGGGACTCCTTTGCGGAACCGACTTTGTTCCTCAAGTGTACAAAGGAGAGTGGCTCACCTTGCGGGCAGCCCGCCGACGGCGTTCAGGCGCAGGGCGGTGTCGATCAGCGGGACGTGGCTGAAGGCCTGGGGGAAGTTGCCGACCTGGCGCTTCAGGCGCGGGTCCCACTCCTCGGCGAGCAGGCCCACGTCGTTGCGGATCGCCAGCAGCCGTTCGAACAGGTCGCGGGCCTCGCCCACCCTGCCGATCATCGCCAGGTCGTCGGCCAGCCAGAACGAGCAGGCCAGGAAGGCGCCCTCGTCGCCCGGCAGGCCGTCCACGCCCTCCTCGCCGCCGCTGGTCGGGTAGCGCAGCACGAAGCCGTCGGGGGTGAGCAGCTCGCGCTGGATCGCCTCGATGGTGCCGATGACCCGCTTGTCGTCCGGCGGCAGGAAGCCGACCTGCGGGATCAGCAGCAGTGAGGCGTCCAGTTCCTTGGAGCCGTAGGACTGGGTGAAGGTGTTGCGCTCCCGGTCGAAGCCGTTCTCGCAGACGTCGAAGTGGATGTCGTCGCGCAGCTCGCGCCAGCGCTCCAGCGGGCCCTCGTGCGGAGTCTCCTCCAGCATCCGGATGGTGCGGTCCACGGCGACCCAGGCCATCACCTTGGAGTGGACGAAGTGCCGGCGCGGGCCGCGCACCTCCCAGATGCCCTCGTCGGGCTCGTTCCAGTGCTGCTCCAGGTAGCTGATCAGGCGCAGCTGCAGCAGATGGGCGTGGTCGTTGCGGACCAGTCCGGTCATATGGGCCAGGTGCAGCGCCTCGACGACCTCGCCGTAGACGTCCAGCTGGAGCTGTTCGGCGGCGGTGTTGCCGATCCGGACCGGGGTGGAGTTCTCGTAGCCGGGCAGCCAGTCCAGCGAGGTCTCGGTGAGCTCCCGCTCGCCCGCGATCCCGTACATGATCTGCAGGTTCTCCGGGTCGCCGGCGACCGCCCTGAGCAGCCACTCGCGCCAGGCGCGGGCCTCGTCGCGGTAGCCGGTGCGCAGCAGCGAGGAGAGCGTGATGGTGGCGTCGCGCAGCCAGGTGTAGCGGTAGTCCCAGTTGCGGACGCCGCCGATGTCCTCCGGGAGCGAGGTGGTGGGGGCGGCCACGATGCCGCCGGTGGGCGCGTAGGTGAGCGCCTTGAGCGTGAGCAGCGAGCGGATCACGGCCTCGCGGTAGGGGCCCTGGTAGGTGCACTGGGAGGCCCAGTCCTGCCAGAACTCCTCGGTGGTGGCCAGCGCCTCCTCGGCGTCGGGCTGGTCGGGTGCGCCCAGGTGGGAGGGCTGCCAGGTGAGCGCGAAGGCGATGCGCTGGCCCGCGGCGACGGTGAAGTCGGCATAGGTGGTGAGGTCGCGGCCGTAGGTCTCGGCCTCGCCGTCCAGCCAGACCGAGTCGGGTCCGGCGACGGCGACGGTCCGGACGGTGTCCCCGTCCTCCACCTTGTGCACCCAGGGGACGACCCGGCCGTAGGAGAAGCGCATCCGCAGCGCCGAGCGCATCCGCACCCGGCCGGTGACGCCCTCGACGATGCGGATCATCTGCGGGACCGCGCCGCGCTCCGGGAGACCGCGCGGCGGCATGAAGTCGATCACCCGCACGATGCCGCGCGGGGTGTCCCACTCCTGCTCCAGCACCAGCGAGTCGCCGCGGTAGCGGCGGCGGGTGGCCGGCGCGGCGGGGGCGGCCGCGGTCGGCGGCAGGACCCGGAACTCGCCGCTCTCGGTGAAGTCGGGCAGGCCCTTGGGCGCGGCCGTCTGCGGCTTTCCGATCGGGTCGGCCGGGCCGATCCGCCAGAAGCCGTGCTCGTCGGTGCCGAGCAGTCCGGCGAAGACGGCGGGGGAGTCGAAGCGGGGCAGGCACAGCCAGTCGACCGAGCCGTCCCGGCTGACCAGGGCGGCGGTCTGCATGTCGCCGATGAGGGCGTAGTCCTCGATACGAGCGGCCACGTGGATCTCCAGTTCGCGAGATGAACTCGGCAGCGCTGTTGCGGGGGAAAGGGAGGCTCAAGGGGTGGAAGCGCCCGGATCTGCCGTCGATCCGTCAGGTGCTGTGGTGCTCCTGGGATCTGTGGGGTTCCTGCTGGAGGAACGCGTCCGTGCAGGATACGTCGCCGAAAGGGGTGGGTGTGAACACCGTGATCACGGCGCGCCGCCAAAAGGGGTCGAAGGACGCGATCAAGCCACGGCGCTGATAGGCTGGTACTCCGTGGACTGGTGCTAGACACCACCGCCAACCCGCCCCCTCGGCATCGCTGGAGGCGGTACGCAGGGTCCGGTCGACACCTGCGAAGACGCAACCACGGGAGCCCCCTCTTGGCACAGCCCCATTCGGCCAGTTCCGGCCGGAACAACACGACGACCAAGCACCTCTTCGTCACCGGGGGCGTCGCCTCCTCGCTCGGCAAGGGGCTCACCGCCTCCAGCCTCGGGGCTCTGCTGAAGGCGCGCGGACTGCGGGTCACCATGCAGAAGCTGGACCCGTACCTCAACGTCGACCCCGGCACCATGAACCCGTTCCAGCACGGTGAGGTCTTCGTCACGGACGACGGCGCCGAGACGGACCTGGACATCGGCCACTACGAGCGCTTCCTGGACACCAACCTGCACGGCTCGGCGAACGTCACCACCGGGCAGGTGTACTCCACCGTGATCGCCAAGGAGCGCCGCGGCGAGTACCTCGGCGACACCGTCCAGGTCATCCCGCACATCACCAACGAGATCAAGTCCCGGATCCGCCGGATGGCGACCGACGACGTCGACGTCGTGATCACCGAGGTCGGCGGCACCGTCGGCGACATCGAGTCGCTGCCGTTCCTGGAGGCCGTCCGCCAGGTCCGCCACGAGGTCGGCCGGGACAACGTCTTCTTCGTGCACGTCTCGCTGCTCCCCTACATCGGCCCCTCCGGCGAGCTCAAGACCAAGCCGACCCAGCACTCCGTCGCCGCGCTCCGCAACATCGGCATCCAGCCCGACGCGATCGTGCTGCGCGCCGACCGCGAGGTGCCGCAGGCCATCAAGCGCAAGATCTCGCTGATGTGCGACGTGGACGAGGAGGCCGTGGTCGCGGCGATCGACGCAAAATCGATCTACGACATCCCCAAGGTGCTGCACAGCGAGGGCCTGGACGCGTATGTCGTCCGCCGTCTCGACCTGGCCTTCCGCGATGTCGACTGGACCGTCTGGGACGACCTGCTGCGCCGGGTGCACGAGCCCGAGCACGTGGTGAAGGTCGCGCTGGTCGGCAAGTACATCGACCTGCCGGACGCCTACCTGTCGGTGACCGAGGCGCTGCGGGCCGGCGGGTTCGCCAACAACGCCAAGGTCGAGATCAAGTGGGTCACCTCGGACGACTGCAAGACGCCCGAGGGCGCGGAGGAGCAGCTCGGCGACGTGGACGCGATCTGCATCCCGGGCGGCTTCGGGGACCGCGGGGTGGACGGCAAGGTCGCCGCGATCACCTACGGCCGTGAGAAGCAGATCCCGCTGCTGGGGCTGTGCCTGGGGCTGCAGTGCGTGGTCATCGAGGCGGCGCGGAACCTGGCCGGGCTGGCCGACGCCAACTCGACCGAGTTCGACCCGGCGGCGCAGAACCCGGTGATCTCCACCATGGCCGAGCAGTTGGAGATCGTCGACGGCAAGGGGGACCTGGGCGGCACCATGCGGCTCGGCCTCTACCCGGCGAAGCTCGCCGAGGGGTCCATCGTCCGCGAGGTGTACGGGGACGAGCCGTACGTCGAGGAGCGGCACCGCCACCGCTATGAGGTCAACAACTCGTACCGCGGCGAACTGGAGAAGGCCGGACTGGTCTTCTCGGGGCTCTCGCCCAAGGGCGATCTGGTGGAGTACGTGGAGTACCCGCGCGAGGTGCATCCGTACCTGGTCGCCACTCAGGCCCACCCGGAGCTCAAGTCCCGCCCGACGCGTCCGCACCCGCTGTTCGCAGGGCTCATCGCCGCAGCGGTAAAGCGTCAGAACGGCGAGTAACCATCGTCAGGGGCGCGGGGAACTGCGCGACCAACCCTCTACGGAGGTGCATGGTTGGTCGCGCAGTTCCCCGCGCCCCTTTTGTGGTTGCATGGCTGGCGTCTAGCAGGAGGTGCGGGTATGCGGCGGGAGCCGGTTGTGGACAGTCCGGAGGAGTGGCCGGTTACGGCCTCGCGGTTGTCGTTCCACGGGAAGGTCTGGGACATCAGGACCGATGAGGTCGTGATGCCCGACGGCGCCACCGCCGCACGGGACTACCAGCAGCACCCCGGCGCGGTCGGTGTACTGGCCATCGATGCGCAGCGCAGCGTCCTCCTGGTGCGGCAGTACCGGCATCCCGTGCGGCACCGCCTCTGGGAGCTGCCGGCCGGCCTGCTGGACGTGCCGGGGGAGAACCCGCTGCACGCCGCGCAGCGCGAGCTGTACGAGGAGGCCCACACCAAGGCCGGCGACTGGCGGACGCTGATCGACTTCTACAGCTCGCCCGGCGGCTCCTCGGAGGCGCTGAGGATCTTCCTGGCCCAGGACCTGGCCGAGGCGGACGGCGAGCGCTTCCAGGCCGAGCACGAGGAGCTGGACCTGGAGGTCGACCGGGTCGACCTGGACGAGTTGGTGCGGCTGGTCCTCGCGGGCGAACTGCACAACGGCGCGCTGGTGTCCTCGGTGCTCGCGGCCAAGGTCGCGCTGGACGGCGGTGTGTTCGGGGAGGCCGGTCTGAACGGCCTGCGCGCGGCCGAAGCCCCCTGGCCGGCGCGACCGTTCGAGTGATCGGCGGGTCGAGTTGTTGACGGCGGGGCGCAGCTGCGGAGCAGCGCCCCGCCGGTGAACTACGCTGCGCGAGTGGCGGAAGCTAATGCGGCAGAGGCGCGGACGGTACGTCAGAACCAGCGGCGCGGCGCGGTGCCGCCCGCTGAGCTGCCCGAGGATCCGGCGGTCTTCGCCGGGCGCCAGGCGGAGCTCGCCCAGCTGCGCGACGAGGTGGGCCGGCCCGGCCTGGGAGCGGACGAGGAAATCCCGCGCTGCCGGGTCCTGATCGTCGCCGGGCGCCGCGGTTCGGGGCGCACCGCGCTGGCGGTCCGCTTCGCCCGCACCGTCGCCGCGGACTACCCGGACGGGCAGTTCTTCGTCCGGATGAGCGAGCCCGGCGGCAGGCCGGTCGCGGCCGAGCGGGCGGCCGAGGTGCTGCTGGAGGCACTCGGTGAGCCGCGGCCGCCGGCGCCGCTGCCCGACCCGGACTCCGAGCAGGAGAGCGCATCAGGCCCGGCCGCGCTGCGCGAGGCGCTGGCGGGGCGTCAGGTGCTGCTGGTGCTGGACGACGTGCAGCAGGTGGAGCAGGTCGAGGCGCTGCTGCCGCCGACCGACGGCTGCCTGGTGGTGGCGGTGACCTCCGGTCCGCTGACCGGCCTGGCCGACGCCCGTCCGGTGGTGATCGGCGGCCTCGGGGCCTCCGCTGCCACCGCCGTGCTGGTGGGACAGGCCGGGGACACCCGGATCGTCTGCGACCCGGTGGCGGCGCGGACCCTGGCCGAGACGCTGGCCTGCCACCCGATGGCGCTCTGCCTGGTCGGCGGCTGGCTCAGGGCCAGGCCCAGGGCCTCGGTCACCGATGTGCTGCGGCTGCTGGCCGACCACACCCCGGAGCCGCCCCGGGTGCTGCTGGCCAAGCGGCCCGGCGCGGCCGAACCCGGCGTCGAGCCGCTGCTGCGCGCCTTCGACCTGGTCCACGACGGGCTCCCGGCCCCGGCCGCACGGCTGCTGCGGCTGCTGACGCTGGCCCCCGGCGGGGTGGCCGACCCCCGTACCGCCTCCGCGCTGCTGGGCTGCCCGGTGGACGCCGCCGCGGTGCACCTCGCGACGCTGGCCGAGCAGCAGCTGCTGCGTCCGGTCGGACCCCGCGGGCGCCATGAGCTGCCCGGCTGCCTGCGCGAGCCGCTGGCCGCGCTGCTCGCCGGGGACCGGCCGGCCGAGACCGAGCTGGCCCGGGCCCGGCTGCTGGAGCGGCTCACCCGGCTGCTCACCGCCTGCTGCCACCAGCTCGCGCCGACCGGGGGGCCCGCCCCCGACCCGCTGCCGGGTCCGCTGCGCTTCTCCGGGTCGGCCGAGGCCTGGCAGTGGCTGGACACCGAGCTGCCGGTGCTGCGCGCGGCCCTGGACACCGCCGTCGCCGACGGCGCGCTGGACGGACTGGCGATGCGGCTGGCCACGGCGCTGGTACGGGCGCTGCCGCTGTGGGCCGGGGGCCCTGAGCCGGTCGCCGCCGACCTCTACGCCCTGCACGGCACGGTGCTCGACCTCGCCCTGCGCGGCGGGCTGCACCGGCAGCAGGCGGCCGCACTGGTCAACCTGGGGGACCTGCGCGCGACGGCGGGCCAGCACCGCCGGGCGCTGGAGCGCTACCGCTCGGCGCTGGGTCCGGCCCGGGCCGCCGACGACCATGTGGCGGTGTGCCGGATCCTGGAGGCCGTCGCCGGCGCCTTCCGGGCCTCGGGGGACCTGGTCCGGGCCGCGGACTGGTACGGCAGGGCGCTGGGCCTGCGCCGCAGGCGCGGCGAGCAGGCCGACGAGGTGCGGCTGCTGGGCCGGCTCGCCGCCGCGCACACCGCGCAGGGACGGATGGGGGACGCGCTGAAGGACTACCGGGCCGCCGCCGCACTGCACCGCAAGCTCGGAGATCCGGCCGGCGCGGTGGGCGCGACGCTGGGCGCGGCCCGGGTGCAGGAGCTGGCCGGCAGCCCGGACCAGGCGGTGCGCACGCTGCGGGACGCGCTGGAGGAGGCGAGGGGGGTGGCCGGGCCGTCGGGCGTCCGGCTGCAGACCCAGGTGCTGCTGCGGTCGGCCGAGGCGCTGGAGCGGGCCGGGGACGCAGCGGGCGGCCGGGCCCGGCGCGAGCAGGCGGCGGCGCTCGGGCTGCCGCAGGGTCGGCGGAGCGAGGACGGGGCGGCGACGCACCCGGCGGTTACGGAGTGATTGCGGTTGTGTGAGCGATTTAGTGCTTTTGGTAGCACTTGTTAACGCGCGCAACCGCACAAGCCTACGAAACTGCCAACCGATCGTATTCTTTTGGTCAGATTGTAAGGCTGTTGCATTCCTCCGGCTTCATTACACTCGGAAGTGCCGCAACCAGTGCGCGGCCACCGTCGGCGTACCCGCCGGCGGACCCCCGATGTGCAAGGGACGTGTTTAGCCGTGAAGGTCGGCATCCCCCGCGAGGTCAAGAACCACGAGTACCGCGTGGCCATCACGCCCGCCGGCGTGCACGAGCTGGTCCGCAACGGGCACCAGGTCGTGGTGGAGCAGAACGCCGGTGTCGGCTCCTCCATCACCGACGAGGAGTTCGTCTCCGCCGGCGCCGAGATCCTCCCCACCGCTGACGAGGTCTGGGCCGCGGCCGACCTGCTGCTCAAGGTCAAGGAGCCCATCGCCGAGGAGTACCACCGCCTCCGCAAGGGCCAGACCCTGTTCACCTACCTTCACCTGGCCGCCTCGCGGGAGTGCACCGACGCCCTCCTCGCCTCCGGCACCACCGCCATCGCCTACGAGACCGTGCAACTGGCCAACGGCGCCCTGCCGCTGCTCGCGCCGATGTCCGAGGTCGCGGGCCGGCTGGCCCCGCAGGTCGGCTCGTACCACCTGATGCGCCCGGCCGGCGGCCGCGGCACCCTGCCGGGCGGCGTGCCCGGGACCCACGCGGCCAAGGCTGTGGTCATCGGTGGCGGCGTCTCCGGCTGGCACGCGGCGACCATCGCCATCGGCATGGGCTACGACGTGACCCTGCTGGACCGTGACATCAACAAGCTCCGCGAGGCCGACAGGATCTTCGGCAACCGGATCAAGGCCATCGCCTCCAACGCCTTCGAGCTGGAGAAGGCCGTGCTGGAGGCCGACCTGGTCATCGGCGCGGTGCTGATCCCCGGTGCCAAGGCCCCCAAGCTGGTCACCAACGAGCTGGTCTCGCGGATGAAGCCGGGCTCCGTGCTCGTCGACATCGCCATCGACCAGGGCGGCTGCTTCGAGGACTCCCGGCCCACCACGCACGCCGAGCCGACCTTCCCGGTCCACAACTCGGTCTTCTACTGCGTCGCCAACATGCCGGGCGCGGTGCCCAACACCTCCACCTACGCGCTGACCAACGCGACGATGCCGTACATCGTCGAGCTGGCCAACCGCGGCTGGAAGGAAGCCTGCAACCGTGACGCCGCGCTCGCCAAGGGCCTCAATGCGCACGAGGGACAGCTGACCTACCGCGAGGTGGCCGAGGCGCACGGCCTCAGCTCGGTCGACCTGGCCGACGTGCTGGCCTGAAGTGGCTCTGGCCTGAGGCATAGTCCAAAACGACGGGCGGAGCACTTCGGTGCTCCGCCCGTCGGCGTGCCGGGCGGGCGTGCTGCGGGTGCGAATGGTCTCAATGTCGACAGATCGTCAACTTTCTGACGTCTGATCTCACTCCCGTGCGGATGTGGTGACAGTGGCCCGAAAGGCTGTACTGCCGCCTGATCTCTGGCATCGTGGCGGGGTGCGGCGCTAACGTCGGCCATCGCGCGGTGATCTAGTCATATCGACATGTTGGTTCGTGCATCACTGGTGTGGTGGTTGGCGCTACTGTGTCGTTGCTAGGCTGCGGCACGGCACATGCCGCCCATTGGAGGGGGCAAGCCCCAAAGCCCCACCAAACGATTCCGGTGTCAACGGCGGTCGCCAAGGAGGTAAGACGACTTGTGAATGAGTCGACATTTGCTCCCGGGGGTGGTCAGCCAGGACTGGTGCAGGACGTCGCCGGTCCCTCCGGGGAGGAGTCGATGGACGTGCGCACCTTTGACGCCCGCCAGGCGACGCCCGAGTACGACACCCACCACTACCCCGGTCAGGCCGATCCCTACCAGGCCGCCGCGCGCCACTCCGAGGTGCCCGAGCCGGTCGTCTACAACGCCACGGCCTACGACGCCGTGGAGCCGGGCCTGGTCTACGCCGAACTGCCGGACGGTCAGTTCTACGACCCCGACGCCGAGTACGAGCCCGACCCGGAGTACGCCGCCACCCTGGCGCCCGACGCGGCCCGGCAGCGCCGTGAGCGGGTCGGCCCCACCGGCCGCCCGCTGCCGTACTTCCCGATCCCCTCACCGCTCACCGAGCACGGTCCGGCCAAGATCGTGGCGATGTGCAACCAGAAGGGCGGGGTCGGCAAGACCACCTCGACCATCAACCTGGGCGCGGCGCTGGCCGAGTACGGCCGGCGGGTGCTGCTGGTCGACTTCGACCCGCAGGGCGCGCTCTCGGTCGGCCTCGGCGTCAACCCGATGGAACTGGACCTGACGGTCTACAACCTGCTCATGGAGCGGGGCCTGACGGCCGACGAGGTGCTGCTGAAGACCGCCGTCCCCGGCATGGACCTGCTGCCGTCCAACATCGACCTGTCGGCCGCCGAGGTGCAGCTGGTCAGCGAGGTGGCCCGGGAGTCCGCGCTGGCGCGGGCGCTCAAGCCGCTGCTGCCGGACTACGACTACGTCATCATCGACTGCCAGCCGTCGCTGGGCCTGCTCACGGTCAACGCGCTGACCGCGGCCAACAGCGTCATCGTGCCGCTGGAGTGCGAGTTCTTCGCGCTGCGCGGGGTCGCGCTGCTCACCGAGACCATCGAGAAGGTCTGCGAGCGGCTCAACCCCGACCTGCGCCTGGACGGCATCCTGGCGACCATGTACGACTCCCGCACGGTGCACAGCCGTGAGGTGCTGGCCCGGGTCACCGAGGCCTTCGGTGAGCACGTCTTCCACACCGTCATCGGCCGCACGGTGCGCTTCCCGGAGACCACGGTGGCCGGCGAGCCGATCACCACCTACGCCTCCAACTCGGTCGGCGCCGCCGCCTACCGCCAGCTCGCCAGGGAGGTGCTCGCCCGGTGCCCCGTCGAGTGAGCCTCCCGGGAGCGGACGAACTGTTCCGGACCACCGGGGGGATGTCGCTCACGCCCGCGCCCCGCTCCTCCGAACCGGCCCAGAGTCGGCCGGCGGAGGCCGGAGCCGCGGAGCCGGAGGGTGAGCACGCCTCCGGCGAGAAGGCCGCCCAGGCCGCGGCGCCGGCGCCGGTGGCGCCCCAGCGCCGACCGCTGTCCACCGGGGCGGCCCCCGGCGCGGCGGCCGGGCAGCCGGCCCCGCAGCACAACGGCACCCCCGCCCCTGCGGCGGACGCCGCGGCCCGGCGCAAGCCCCGGGGAGGCGGGCGGTCCCGCCCTACCGGGCGGGAGCGGCACGAGGAGAAGATCACGGTCTATGTCTCCGCCGAGGAGCTGATCGACCTGGAGCACGCCCGGCTGGTGCTGCGGGGCGAGCACGGGCTCGCGGTGGACCGCGGGCGGATAGTGCGGGAGGCCGTGGCGGTGGTGCTGGCGGACCTGGAGCAGCGGGGCGAGGCCAGCATTCTGGTGCGGCGGCTGCGGGGGCGCTAGCTCCGTTCTTTGGGTGCGGGCTGTGCATGGCTTGTCGCGCAGTTCCCCGCGCCCCTAAGTAGCTGCAACTGAACCGCGGTGGGCAAGTTGCACCCCCCAGGGGCGCGGGGAACTGCGCGCCCAGCCACGCACAGCCCGCGCGGGGCTCTACGCTGAGCCGGGTGAGCGCACCAGCCGTCCCCGTACCCCCCGACGCGCCTCCCGAGGTGGAGGCGGAGCCGTCCGGCGGGTTCCTGGTGCACCTCGACAACTTCGAGGGCCCGTTCGACCTGCTGCTCAGCCTGATCGCCAAGCACAAGCTGGACGTCACCGAGGTCTCACTGTCCCAGGTCACCGACGACTTCATCGCCCACATCAGGGCCATGGGCCCGGACTGGGACCTGGACCTGGCCAGCGAGTTCCTGGTGGTCGCGGCGACCCTGCTGGACCTCAAGGCGGCGCGGCTGCTCCCGGTGGCCGAGCTGGAGGACGAGGAGGACCTGGCCCTGCTGGAGGCGCGTGACCTGCTGTTCGCGCGGCTGCTCCAGTACCGGGCCTACAAGCAGATCGCCGCGCTGTTCGAGCAGCGCTGGGCGGAGGAGCAGAAGCGCCGCCCGCGGACCGCCGGGCTGGAGCCGCACCATGCCGCGCTGCTGCCCGAGGTGGTCATCAGCCTCACCCCCGAGGCCTTCGCCCGGCTGGCCGTGAGGGCGATGGAGCCCAAGCCCAAGCCGGTGGTCTACGTCGACCACATCCACACGCCGAAGGTGAGCGTGCGCGAGCAGGCCGCGCTGCTGCTGGAGCGGCTGCAGCAGCTGGGGCAGGCCAGCTTCCGCACCCTGACCGAGGACGCCCCGGACGTGCTGACGGTGGTGGCCAGGTTCCTGGCGCTGCTGGAGCTCTACCGCGAGCGGGTGCTGCTGTTCGACCAGCCGGAGGCGCTGGGGGAACTGCTGGTGCAGTGGATCGGGGAGGAAGGGGCCCAGATCGAGGTGAGCGAGGAGTTCGACACCGAGGGCTCCGGGACCGAGGAAGGCGACAAGCGATGAGCGGCAGCGACGACGGAAGCCGGCCCGGTGGACGGCGGCAGCTGGGGATGCCCGGCCGGCCGCGCCCCGGGGAGTACCTGGAGAACGCCTGGATCGAGGACGAGACCTGGGTCGAACCGGAGCCGGTCCAGCCCGATCCCGTCCCCGATCCCGTCCCCGAGCCCTTTCCGAGGCCGGCCCCGGAGCCCGACCCGATCCCCAGGCCGGTCCCGGAGCCTCCGGTGCCCGGGCCCGAGCCGGTCCCGGATCCGCTGCCGTCGCCGCCGGCCCCACCGCTGCCGCCCGCTCCGCCGCTGCCCGATCCCCAGCCGTTGCCGCTGCCCGACCCGGGCGCGTCCGCGGTGGACCTGAAGCCGGCCCTGGAGGCGATCCTGATGGTGGTCGTCGAGCCTACGACCAGCGCCCATCTCGCCGAGGTGCTGGAGCGGCCCAAGCGGGTCGTCGAGCGCGCGCTGCGGGAGCTGGCCGCCGAGTACACCGAGCAGGGGCGCGGTTTCGAGCTGCGCTTCGTGGCCGGGGGCTGGCGCTACTACAGCCGTGCGGAGTGCTCACCGGCGGTCGACCGCTTCGTCCTGGACGGCCAGCACGCCCGGTTGACGCAGGCCGCGCTGGAGACCCTGGCGGTCATCGCCTACCGTCAGCCGGTGTCCAGATCGCGGGTGTCCGCCGTTCGTGGTGTGAACTGTGACGGCGTCATGCGTACCCTTGTGCAGAGGGGTCTGGTCGAGGAGACCGGGTCCGAACCGGAAACAGGAGCCATCCTGTACCGGACGACGCAAACATTTTTGGAACGGATGGGGCTGCGCGGCCTTGACGAGCTGCCGGAGCTGGCCCCCTTCCTGCCTGAGGCCGACGACGTGGAAGCGGACTCGCAGGAGGGCTCAGCGATCGCCGAGGCGGTCGCCACGAGCAGGTGACAGGCAGTGACACCCGCCCTGGGACGCGGCCCCGACGACGGATTCGACAACGGACTTCTTGATGCGTAGCGGTAGTAACAACAACGGTAGGAACAGCAGTGGCGGCGGTGGCGGCGGCCGCAGTGGGGGCGGCACCCCGCGCGGTGCCGGCGGCGGCCGTGGCGGACAGCGCGGCGGCTCCACCAACGCCGGCAAGCGCCGCAGCGGCAGCGGCTGGGAGAAGGAGTCGCCGCGTCCCGAGCAGCGCTCCTACGACCGTCCCGAGTACGGCGCCAAGGCGCCCGGCGCGGGCCGTTCGGTCGGCCAGATCCGCCCCGGCGGTCTGGGCGGCGGCGCGGGCGCCAAGCGCGGCCCGGCCAAGCCGGTGCGCTCGCGCGAGCTGCAGGCCAAGGTCGAGGACGCGGTGCGGGCCCGGCACGACAAGCCGGCCG
The DNA here is from genome assembly GCF_041261405.1 of Streptacidiphilus sp. EB103A. NCBI lineage: Bacteria > Bacillati > Actinomycetota > Actinomycetes > Kitasatosporales > Streptomycetaceae > Streptacidiphilus > Streptacidiphilus sp. EB103A. Next base: position 26,969 of record NZ_JBGCAQ010000022.1, read on the forward strand.
TGAAGCTGCCGAAGACGCACGGCGAGCCCGAGGGCGAGCGGCTGCAGAAGGTGCTGGCGAGGGCCGGCATGGGCAGCCGTCGCGCCTGCGAGGAGCTGATCGAGCAGGGCCGCGTCGAGGTCAACGGCGAGCGGGTGCGTGAGCAGGGCAAGCGGGTCGACGCCGCCCATGACGAGATCAAGGTGGACGGCCTGACCGTCGCCACCCAGTCGTACCTGTTCTTCGCGCTCAACAAGCCGGCCGGCGTGGTGGCCACCATGGAGGACCCCGACGGCCGCCAGTGCCTGGGCGACTACGTGAACAACCGGGAGACCCGGCTGTTCCACGTGGGCCGGCTGGACACCGAGACCGAGGGCATCATCCTGCTCACCAACCACGGCGAGCTGGCGCACCGGCTGACCCACCCCAAGTACGGCGTCACCAAGACCTATCTGGCCGCGATCCAGGGCCCGATCCCGCGCGACCTGGGCAAGCAGCTGGCCAAGGGCGTCGAGCTGGAGGACGGCTGGGCCCGCGCCGACAGCTTCAAGGTGGTCCAGAACGTCGGCAAGAACTACCTGGTCGAGGTGAGCCTGCACGAGGGCCGCAAGCACATCGTGCGCCGGCTGCTGGCCGAGGCCGGCTACCCGGTCGAGAAGCTGGTCCGGGTGCAGTTCGGCCCGATCGCCCTGGGCGACCAGAAGTCCGGTTGGCTGCGCCGCCTCACCAACCCCGAGGTCGGCCAGCTGATGAAGGCCGTCGGGCTGTAGGGATCGGACTGTAGGGATCGGGGAGTAGGGATGACCGCGACGGTGCGCCGTTCCCGGCTCAGCAGTGAGCGGGAGGCCGAGCTCTACCAGGCCGTGATCGAGCTGGTGCGCGAGGTCGGCTACGAGGCCATGACCATGGACGCCGTCGCGGCCCGCAGCCGGTCCAGCAAGGCCACCCTGTACCGGCAGTGGCAGGGCAAGCCGCAGCTGGTGGCCGCCGCCATGCGGCACAACCGGCCGGTGAAGACCCTGGACGTGGACACCGGCAGTCTGCGCGGCGACCTGCACCGGCTGGCCGACGAGGTCGGCGACGCGGCCGAGCACGACACCTCGTTCATGGGCGCCATCGGCCATGCCGTGAGCAGCAACCCGGACCTGGCCGCCGCCCTGCAGGAGATGCTGATCGACCCGGAGCGGGCGAAGCTGGACGCCATGGTCCGGCGGGCGGTGGACCGGGGGGAGATCGCGGCCGACGCCGCGGCCGTGGAGTTCTTCGCCCACATGGTGCTGGGGGCGGTGATCGCCCGGAAGTTCCTGGAGGGCAAGTTCGCCGACGGCGAGTACCTGTCCCGTTATGTCGACGCGGTGGTCCTGCCCGCGCTCGGTGTCGTCTGAGTCACACCTGCGGCTTATCGAAACGCTTGAGTTTCGATAAGCCGCATTCTATGGTGGTGTCGAGTACGAAACCGTTTCGTTCGGAGAGAGACCATGACCCAGACCTCCGTCGGCACCCGCACCGACACCCCGTCCCGCGTGGGATCGGCCTCCACGCACCGCTGGTGGGTGCTGGCTGTCATCGCCCTCGCCCAGCTGATGGTCGTGCTCGACGCGACCGTCATGAACATCGCGCTGCCCTCGGCCCAGCACGCGCTGGGCTTCAACGACAGCGACCGGCAGTGGGTCATCACCGCCTACTCGCTGGCCTTCGGCAGCCTGCTGCTGATCGGCGGACGCCTGGCCGACCTGATCGGCCGGAAGACCGTGTTCCTGGTCGGGGTGGTCGGCTTCGCCGTCGCCTCGGCCCTGGCCGGTGCGGCCGGCAACTTCGAGGTCCTGGTCATCGGACGGGCCCTGCAGGGCATGTTCGGCGCCCTGCTCGCACCCGCCGCCCTCTCCCTGCTCAACACCACCTTCACCGACGCACGGGAGCGCGCCAAGGCGTTCGGGATCTACGGAGCCATCGCCGGGGCCGGCGGCGGACTGGGACTGCTGCTCGGCGGGCTCCTCACCGAGCACCTCAGCTGGCGCTGGACCCTCTACATCAACCTGTTCTTCGCGGTGCTCGCCCTCGTCGGCGGCCTGATCCTGCTCAAGCCCGGCGCCCCGGCCGACCGCCCCAAGCTGGACATCCCCGGCACGCTGCTGGTCACCGCCGGCCTCTTCGGCCTGGTCTACGGCTTCTCCAACGCCGAGACGCACCACTGGTCCTCCCCGATGACCTGGGGCTTCCTGGTCGCGGGCGGGCTGCTGATCGCCGCGTTCGGCTGGTGGCAGACGCGCGCCCAGCACCCGCTGCTGCCGCTACGGGTCCTGTTCGACCGCAACCGCGGCGCCTCGTTCCTGGCCGTCGGCATCTCCGGCGCGGGCATGTTCGGCGTGTTCCTGTTCCTGACCTACTACCTCCAGGTCTCCCGGCACTACACCCCGGTCAGCACCGGTCTGGCGTTCCTGCCGATGATCGGCGCGCTGATCGTCACCGCGCAGATCGCGACCAATGTGCTGATCCCCAGGATCGGCCCCAAGCCGGTGGTCCCGCTGGGCATGGGCCTGGCGGCCGCCGGCATGGTGCTGCTCACCGGCCTCGGCATGAACAGCGGCTACGTCACCGCGGTGCTCCCGGCGCTGGTGATCACCGGGTTGGGCATCGGCCTGGTGATGCCCCCGGCGATGAGCCTGGCCACCGACCGGATCGACCCGGCGGACGCGGGCGTCGCCTCGGCGACCGTCAACACCATGCAGCAGATCGGCGGCTCCATCGGCACCGCACTGCTCAACACCCTGGCCTCCAGCGCCGCCACCAGCTACATGGTGGGGAAGACCGCGAGCCCGGCCGTGCTGGCCCAGGCCCAACTGCACAGCTACAGCACCGCCTACTGGTGGTCGGCCGGGTTCTTCGTGGTCGGCCTGGTCCTCACCGGAGCGCTCTACCGCCGCGGCCGGATCTCGGTGGACCCGGATGCGCCGGCCGCCGTGCACATGTGACGAGCCATCAATCCGCAAGCGGATTCGCCATCTGGGCAACGGGTATGCAGCGGGCATGGCAGAGATCTTGGTGGAAGAGAACTTCGTCCGCATCGACGGAGCCGACATGAACGCACTGCTGAACATCCTGGACGCGGTGGGTCTGGAGGCCGAGCCGACGGCGCCGCGCGACAACGACACCGGTCGCCGGTGGCAGTTGTCCGTGCACTGGCTTCCCACCGCTCCGCCGAGCGCCGAGATGGTGACGGGGCTCTCCGGGGCCTTCGCCGAGATCCACGCCCACTTCGTACGGGAGGGGAAGCTGCCGCCGGCCCGCGTCGTCCTCTATGGGCGGGAGACGGAGGCGATCCACATCTTCGAACCCGAAGCGGCCTAACTCCAGGCGGCGAGGGTCGCCCAGCGCCCCGTGGCGTCGCGTTCGACCTCCAGCATCCCGGCCACCGCCGAGCGGTTCACCGTACCGTAGATGTGGGGGAAGAGCGTGGCGCCCGGGGTGCCGGGCGGCGGCGCGGGGGAAGCGGCCTCCCAGCGGACGGGGGCGTCCAGGGCGTCCTCGTCGATCAACAGGACCATCAGCGGTCCCTGGGTTCGGGCGAAGCGGTCGTTGGCCACCGCCAGCACCGACTTCTCGTCGGGCGAGCAGTGGATGAAGCCCTCCAACGCCAGCGAGGCCGTGGCGTAGGGGCGGTCGGGGTGCGCCAGCCAGCCGTCGAGCGTCGTCAGGTGCAGAATCATCTCCTCTTTCTACCCGATCCCTGGCGCTCCGGATCACCCCTTGCGCAGACTGGCAGTGGACTCGACCGCATGGTGGACTGGGCCGCATGGCCCATGACGCTGAGCTTTACCCCGTTGACAGGATCGTCCGCGCGCAGAAGGCCGCCGCCGAGGCCGGTCTGGACGCCCTACTGGTCTCGCCCGGACCCGACCTGCGGTATCTGACCGGGTACCAGGCACTGCCGCTGGAACGGCTGACCTGCCTGGTGGCGCCGGCGAGCGGGGAGCCGTTCCTGGTCGTGCCGCTGCTGGAGCAGCCCGCCGCCGAGGCCTCGCCGGCCGGGGCCCTGGACCTGGAGATCGTCGGCTGGCGCGAGACCGAGGACCCCTATGAGCGGATCGCGAAGCGGATCGGCGGGTCTTCGCGCAAGGTCGGCGTCGACAACCACATGTGGGCCGAGAAGGTCCTGGCTCTCCGGGCCGCGCTGCCCGGCGCGGAGCAGGCGCTGGCCGGTGAGGTGCTCGGGGCGCTGCGGATGCGGAAGTCCGACGCCGAGATCCGGGCGCTGCGGGCGGCGGGTGCGGCGATCGACGCGGTACACCGGGCGGTGGGGGACTGGCTGCGCCCCGGACGGACCGAGCGCGAGGTCGGCAGGGACATCGCCGACGCCATCATCGCGGCCGGCCACGAGACGGTCGACTTCGTGATCGTCGCCTCGGGACCGAACGGCGCCAGCCCGCACCATGAGCTGTCCGACCGGGTGATCCGGGCCGGGGAGCCGGTGGTGGTCGACATCGGCGGCACCATGCCGTCGGGCTACTGCTCCGACTCGACCCGCAACTACTGCGTCGGCCAGGCGCCCGCGGACTACCTCCGGGCCTTCGAAGTGCTGCTGGCGGCGCAGACCGCGCAGTGCGAGTCGATCCGTCCCGGGATCACCGCAGAGCGGTTGGACGCGGTGGGCCGGGAGATCATCGCCGAAGCCGGGTACGGGGAGCGGTTCATCCACCGCACCGGCCACGGAATCGGCCTGGAGACCCACGAGGAGCCCTACATCGTCTCCGGCTCGGCCCGGCCGCTGGAGCCGGGGATGACCTTCTCCGTCGAACCCGGCATCTACCTCCCGGGGTTGCACGGCGCCCGGATCGAGGACATCGCGGTCTGCACGGAGACCGGGGGCGAGCGCCTCAATCTGACATCACGTGAGCTGCGCCTGCTGTGAGCACGGGGTGCCGGGCGGCCGTACTAGGCTGACCGCGCAGGACGTGGTGCCGGGGCACTGCGCCGGGAGCGCCCGTACCGTCCTGTTGTGTCCCCTCGGCCCGGCGGCCTGGGTCGGTCTGCGCCTCCGACCCGGGCCGCACGCGCCGGAACGGAGTCGCTGGGTGGCCCGGCCATGCGGAATCATGGGCCTCACCTTTTCCACGACCCGAGGACGTACCCCGCCATGCGCACCGCCGCCGTGATCGGCACCGGACTGATCGGTACCTCCGCCGCGCTCGCGCTGAGCGCCCGCGGGATAACGGTGCACCTGCGGGACGCCGACCCCGATGCCGCCCGTACCGCGGCGTCGCTGGGGGCGGGGACGGTGGAGGAGCCGGACGGGCCGGTGGACCTGGCGATCATCGCGGTGCCGCCGGCGATGATCGCCCCGGTGCTGGCCGACTGCCAGCGGCAGAATCTGGCCCGTTGGTACACCGACGTCGCCAGTGTGAAGGCGGGCCCGCGCCGGGACATCGCCGCGCTGGGCTGCGACACCGTCCACTACATCGGCAGCCACCCGATGGCCGGGGCCGAGCGGACCGGGCCGCTGGCCGCGCGGGCCGATCTGTTCGAGGGCCGGACCTGGGTGCTGACCCCGACCCCGGAGACCGACACCGACACCCTCAACGCGGCGCTGGAGCTGGTGGCGCTGTGCGGGGCCGTCCCGGTGGTGATGGACGCCGCCGCGCACGACCGCGCCGTCGCCCTGGTCTCGCACACCCCGCAGCTGCTGGCCAGCCTGGTGGCGGCGCGGCTGGAGCACGCCGAGGAGAACGCCGTCCGGCTCGCCGGCCCCGGGATCAGGGACACCACCCGGATCGCCGGATCCAATCCGCTGATGTGGGTGGAGATCCTCAGCGCCAACGCCGGGATGGTCGCCGACATCCTGGAGGAGCTGGCTGCCGACCTCGGCGGAGCGGTCGCCGGGCTGCGGGCGCTGCAGGCCTCGGACGAGGCCAAGCGTGAGGAGGGCGCGAGCGCCGTCGAGGACGTGCTGCGCCGGGGCAACGCGGGGCGGGCCCGGATCCCGGGCAAGCACGGCGCGCCGCCCACCCGGTACGAGACGGTCGTCGTCGCGATCGGCGACCAGCCGGGCGAGCTGGCGCGACTGTTCGCCGAGGCCGGGCGGGTCGGGGTCAACATCGAGGACGTGCTGATCGAGCACTCCACCGGACGGCAGGTCGGGCTGGTGCAGCTGATGGTCGCGCCCTCCGCGGTGAGCAGGTTGACCGAGGCGCTGCAGGAGCGGGGCTGGCAGGTGCGCGCGGACCGGTAACCTTGAGGGAGACCCCCGGCGGCATCGAGAAGAATGAGGACCTTTCACCGTGGCCCACCACACTGCGCCGAGCGGCGCCGACCGTTCGGGCGCCCCGGTGATCGTCGTCCTCGACGGCCCGGCCGGCACCGGTAAGTCCACCGTCTCCCGCGAGATCGCCGGCCGGCTCGGCCTCAGCTTCCTCGACACCGGCGCGATGTACCGGGCGATGACCTACTGGCTGCTGCAGAACGGCGTGGACGTCGACGACGCCGAGGCGGTGGCGAACGCCTCGGCCAAGCCGGTGATCCTCTCCGGCACGGACGCCGACGGGCCGACGATCACCGTCGACGGGGTGGACGTCTCCGGGCCGATCCGCGGCCCCGAGGTCACCGCCGCGGTCTCGGCCGTCTCGGCCGTCCCCGAGGTGCGCACCCGGCTGGTCGACCTGCAGCGCGGCTCGGCCGCCGCCGCCCCGCGCGGGATCGTCGCCGAGGGCCGCGACATGGGCACCGTGGTCTTCCCCGCGGCGGACCTCAAGGTCTTCCTCACCGCCTCCGCCACCACCCGCGCCACCCGCAGGGCCGCGCAGCTGGGGGTGGCCGACCCGGCCGGTGTGGCGGAGATCCTCGCGGACATCGAGCGCCGCGACGCCGCCGACTCCGGGCGGGCCACCTCGCCGCTGGCCAAGGCCGACGACGCGATCGAGGTCGACACCAGCGAGATGGACCCCGAAGAGGTCATCAGCCACATCTTGGGTCTGGTGGCCCAGCGCGCCCGAACCGTCCAGGCCTAGCCCCCGCCCGGCCCGGCCCCGCACCGTCCCGAAGTACTGCGCGCCCCTCCCGGGCGTCTGACGAACGAGAGTTGGCACCGCACCATGAGCAACGAGATCGTCGGCAGCAACGCCGGCAACGGCGAGCTGGATCCGGCGGACTACGCCGAGTTCATGGCACTCGCCGCAGAAGAGGGCTTCGACGCCGAGGAGATCGGCGACCTGGCACAGGCCGGCCCGCTGCCGGTGCTGGCCGTCGTCGGCCGCCCCAACGTCGGCAAGTCGACCCTGGTCAACCGCATCATCGGCCGCCGCGAGGCGGTCGTCGAGGACAAGCCGGGCGTCACCCGGGACCGGGTCCACTACGAGGCGACCTGGAACGGCCGCCGCTTCCGGCTGGTCGACACCGGCGGCTGGGAGATCGACGTCTTCGGCCTGGACGCGATGGTCGCCGCGCAGGCCGAGCTGGGGATCGAGAACTCCGACGCGGTGCTGTTCGTGGTGGACGCCACCGTCGGCGCGACCGACACCGACGAGGCGCTGGTCAAGCTGATCCGCCGGTCCGGCAAGCCGGTGGTGCTGTGCGCCAACAAGGTGGACGGGCTCTCCGGCGAGGCCGACGCCGCGATGCTGTGGTCGCTCGGCCTCGGCGAGCCGTACGCGGTCTCGGCGCTGCACGGCCGCGGCTCCGGCGACCTGCTGGACGCCATCCTGGACAAGCTGCCGCCCGCGCCGGAGCAGACCTTCGGCGGCGAGCCGCTCGGCGGCCCGCGCCGGGTCGCGCTGATCGGCCGGCCCAACGTGGGCAAGTCCAGCCTGCTGAACAAAGTCGCCAAGGAGGACCGGGTCGTCGTCAACGAGGTGGCCGGCACCACCCGCGACCCGGTCGACGAGCTGATCGAACTCGGCGGCAAGACCTGGAAGTTCATCGACACCGCCGGTATCCGCCGCCGGGTGCACCAGACGGCCGGCGCCGACTTCTACGCCTCGCTGCGCACCTCGGCCGCGCTGGAGAAGGCCGAGGTCGCGGTCGTCCTCATCGACGCCAGCGAGACCCTGGCCGAGCAGGACACCCGGATCATCTCGATGGCCGTGGAGTCGGGCCGCGCGGTCGTCGTCGCCTACAACAAGTGGGACCAGCTCGACGAGGAGCGCCGCTACTACCTGGAGCGGGAGATCGAGCAGGACCTGGTCCAGGTCCAGTGGGCGCCCCGGGTGAACGTCTCCGCACTGACCGGTCGGCACATGGAGAAGCTGGTCCCGGCCATCGAGACGGCGCTGGAGGGCTGGGAGACCCGGATCCCCACGGCGCGGCTCAACGCCTTCCTGGGCGAGCTCGTCGCCGCGCATCCGCACCCGGTGCGCGGGGGCAAGCAGCCCCGCATCCTGTTCGGCACCCAGGCCGGCGCCAAGCCGCCGCGGTTCGTGCTCTTCGCCTCGGGCTTCATCGAGGCCGGCTACCGGCGCTTCGTCGAGCGCCGGCTGCGTGAGGAGTTCGGCTTCGTCGGCACGCCGATCTCGATCAGCGTGCGGGTGCGCGAGAAGCGCGGGCGCAAGAAGTAGGGATGTCACCGAGGGGCCCTGTGCGCTTGCCGCACGGGGCCCCTTCGCATTCAGGTCCGGTCAGCCGGCGGTCCGGTCAGGCGCGGTCCTGTCAGCCGCGGCCCGGCGGCAGCGAGAGGTAGCTGCGGTGGCGGCCCATCCCGCCCTGCGTCGCGTACTCGTGGCTGCCCGCGTAGTAGTGGCCGAAGCCGGTGAAACGCAGCTCCTCCTCCCCGGAGCGGTCCCCCGGCAGGGCCCGGAAGAGCCGCCGGAACTCCGAGTACAGCGCGTCGTAGATGGGCGTGCTGGAGGCCGGTTCGGCCTCGTGCGAACGCGGGGAGGGCATCAGCGGGGCGCTCGGCGGCACATGGCCGGTGGCCCAGCGCGGCGGAGGGAAGGAGCGAGAAGTCTGCACGTCATGGCCAACGACCGGACGCCCCGTGGGATGCGGGGCGGCGGCCGACAGCTGGACCAGCGGGGCTCAGGTCCCGGCCAGCGGCAGCACGGCGCCGATCAGCAGTCCGCGCCGGGCCGCCTCGTCCATCGCCTGCCGCAGCAGGTCCTCCCGGGGCTGCCGGCCCACGCTCCCGGCCGGGGCCGCGTACATCAGCACCTCGCCCTGCTGGGTGGCCGCGGTCCGCCAGGCCTCGGTGACCTGGAGCGGCACATGCGCCTGCCACCAGGCGATGGTGCCGCCGCCCTGGGGGGCCGGCTGCAGGATCGCGTGCAGCTGTCCCATCGCCATCAGCACCGACCAGCCCGGCAGCGACACCGGTCCCCGCTCGACGTCGGCGACGGGTCCGAAGCCGTGGTCGAGCAGCATCTCGGCGAAATGGTCCACACCCGACTCGTCGCCGGGACGGCCGACCGGTCCGGTGGGCTCCACCACCAGCGCGGCCCGGGGGACCCCGGCGTACGGGCCCTCCTGGCTGAGGACCAGCCCGCAGGTGACGCCGAGGACGGCGGCGTCCTGCTGCCGGGGCGCGGGGACGCCGGTCGGGAGGGGCGCGGCGGCCTGGGGCTGCTGCGCCTGTGCCGCGGTCGGGTACGGGGGCTGGAACTCGCTCTGGAACTCCGGCTGGAACGCCGGCTGGAACTCTGCCGGGTAGGGGTACGGGGACTGTCCGGGCGTCCCGGGGGCCGCGCCGCCGGCCGCCTGGCCGATGCTGCGGACCGCGCCGAGCAACTGCTCCTCGGCGACCGGTACCACCTGGGAGGGGATGCAGCGGGAATGGGCGAAGGCGAGGACGGCGGTCTCCTCGCCGACGAAGAGCACGGTCGCCGTCGGCTCCACCGTGACATCGCCCGGAGCCCGGCATGAGGTGCAGTCGTATCGGTCCGGGGCGGTGACTCCGGTGAGCAGGCGGTCCGCCTCGTCGTCGCCGATTTCGGCACGGACCTCGTCGCTGACGTCGATCAAACGCGGCACGAACACTCCTTGGGTCACGGGGGCGGCGCGGTGCTGCCCCAGCCGTGATGACAAACGGACCGGGTGTGCGCCAGGTCACGGTTGAGGGTGCTCGGGCACGGGAACGGCCGGTCGAAATTTCACTCCCTGCAGGTCAGCGGTGACCCTCGGTCGACAATGTGGGTCAGTTCACTCGGTCGGCTGTGTGGCGCACCCCACGGAATACTTTGTCGATCTTGCGCATATCTACCCAATCGACGCCAATCGCCTGGCTTTCGATGATCGATACTTCCGGTAACGCCCGGTTGACCTGCATTTAAACCAAATTATTTGGATGCTCGGCAGGAGTTGCCTACGTTCGGACTCCGGTGCAACGAGCACCACCCGGGTTCGCCCGCCTCTGTTCGCCTTCTCGGCTCACCCCGTGGAAGCGCGCCCGCCGCCGCAAGGACAGGTCGGCGGCGAGTGGCAGGCGCCGGGACGGCCAGGAGGACACCCCGTGTCGCCGGCCGTCCCGCAGAACCGGGTCCATGGACGCAGCAGCGCTTGCAAAGCGCTGCCCGTGGACGCGGCCGGGGCTGTCGAGAGGGACTTCATGATCTTCCGCCGCGAGACCGACGCTGCCCGCACCACCGCCACCGAGACCGAGGGTGGCCGCAAGAAGAGCCGCCTCCGGGCCGCCGTACTTGCCGGTGTGGTCGTCGCCGCCCCCGTGGCCGGTCTGGTTACTGCCACCAGCGCCTCTGCCGCCTCCACTTCCACCTGGGAAGCGGTCGCGCAGTGCGAGAGCACCGGTAACTGGAGCATCAACACCGGCAACGGCTACTACGGTGGCCTGCAGTTCTCCGCCTCCACCTGGGCCGCCTACGGCGGTACCGCGTACGCCTCCTCGGCCGACCAGGCCACCGAGGGCCAGCAGATCGCCGTGGCCGAGAAGGTCCTGGCCTCGCAGGGTCCCGGCGCCTGGCCCGTCTGCGGCCCGCAGGCCGGTCTCACCCAGGGCGGCGCGGCCGCCTCGGTGGACACCTCGTCCAGCAGCAGCAACTCGTCTGCCGCGAGCTCGTCCAGCAGCTCCAGCAGCTCGACCGGCAGCAGCGCGAGCACCAGCTCCTCGGACAGCGCCTCCTCGTCCACCACGAGCAGCAGCGCCTCCACCGGCTCCGTTGCCTCGGGCGCGTCCTACACCGTCAAGTCCGGTGACACCCTGAGCTCCATCGCCGCTGCGAACGGCACCTCCTGGCAGAAGCTGTACCAGGAGAACAAGAGCACCGTGGGTTCCAACCCGAACCTGATCCTCGTGGGCCAGACGCTGACCATCGGCTGACGTCAGCCCCTGCTCGAACCGAACGGCGTGGCCCCCGCACGGGGTGCCACGCCTTCGGCGTCTCCTGCCGCCGACCGGGTGAGGCTACGGCGCGCCGAGCTGTTGGGTCATCAGATGGTGTGTTGATCGGACGTAGCGTCATCCGCCGTGGGCATACGCAGACAGGTGCTGACGGTGGCGACCGCGACGCTGCTGCTCTGGGCGCTGCCCAGACCGGACGGGAGCGGCGCGGCGATCGGGCCTGCGCCGGCACGGGTGACCACAGCCGTCTGGGATTCGCTCGCCGCCTGCGAGAGCAGCGGGAACTGGCACATCAACACCGGGAACGGCTACTACGGCGGTGTGCAGATCTCGCTGGAGACCTGGCGCGAGGCCGGCGGCCGGGCCTATGCGGCCCGGCCGGACCAGGCGACCAAGCGGCAGCAGATCCGGGTGGCCGAGAAGATCCTCAGCTGGCAGGGCTGGGAGGCATGGCCCTCGTGCGCCCGGGAGTTGGGGCTGCTGAAGCCCACACCGGGGCCGAGCCCCGTGCCTGTGCCGACGCCCCGGCCGACGCCTAAGCCCAGGCCGACACCGAAACCGACACCTAAACCGACGCCTAAGCCAACGCAGACGCCTAGGCCAACGCCGACGCCGAAGCCGACGCTTAAGCCCGGGCCGCAACCCAAGCCAACGCCGGGGCCGACGCTGACGCCGAAGCCCGGGCCGACGCCCACCCCCACTCCCACCCCCGCGCCCAAGCCCGGTCCCGCCCGATACACCGTCAAGGCCGGTGACAGCCTGGCGGGGATCGCCACCCGCTACGGTGTCGCAGGCGGCTGGCCCGCGCTGTACCAGCTCAACCGCAGCGTCATCGGCCCCGATCCGAACCGGCTGAACGCGGGGACGGTGCTGCGGTTGCGGTGATCCCGGCCAGTCCCGGTTCCCCCGGTTCGCCGGAGAAGACGACCGAGCCCCGGTGCAGCACATGCACCAGGTCGACCGCCGCCGTCGCCGCCACCGGCAGCGACTGCTCGGCGAGGACGACGGTGCGGCCGGACGCGACCGCCGAGGCGAGCGCGGAGTGCAGACGTTCCAGGACGGCCGGGGCCAGCCCCCGCCCAGGTTCGTCCAGCATCAGCAGCCGGTACGGGCGGGCCAGCGCCGCGCCCAGCGCCAGCATCTGCTGCTCCCCGCCGGAGAGGGTGCCCGCGCTGCGGGGGAGCAGCCGGCCCAGCTCGGGGAAGAGGTCGAGCGCCGCGGCACGCCCCCGCGCCGAAAGCCGGGAGAGATGGTCGTCGACGGTGAGCGACGGGAACACCGCTCCTTCGGCGGGCACCAGGGTCAGGCCCAGGCGGGCGCGCGCGTAGGCGCCCAGCGCGGTGATGTCGACGGCTGCGCCCGCCCCGCCGGACGCGCCCCCGTACCAGCGCACCCGGCCGGCTGCGAGCGGGGTCGCGCCGGCGAGGGCGTGCAGCGCGGTGCTGCGTCCGGCGCCGTTGCGGCCGAGCAGGACGGTCAGCCGGCCGTCGGGGACCGGCAGGTCGATCCCGTGCAGGGCTTCCAGCGGGCCGTAGCGGACCCGGGCGCCGAGGAGTGCGATCTCAAGCGTCATCGGCCGCCCCGTTCGAAGGCGCTGGGAAGATCCGCCCGGCGGACATGGTGAGGACCCGGTCGGCGATCCGGTCGACCAGCTCGCGGTCGTGCTCCACCAGGAGGACCGCCAGGCCGTCCGCCGCCAGCGCGGTGAGCAGCTCGGCCAGCCGCTCGGACTCGGCCCGGTCCAGGCCGGCCCCCGGCTCGTCCAGCAGCAGGACGCCCGGTTCGGCGCTGAGCGCGCGGCCCAGCTCGACCAGCCGCAGGGTGTCGGTGGGCAGGCCGGAGGCGTGCCGGTCGGCGAGGTGCTCCAGCCTGAGCAGCCGCAGGGTGCGGGCGACCGCGAAGTCGGCTTCCAGCCCTCCCCGGCGGCCCGCCTGCTCGGCGCCGACGCGCAGATTGTCGGCGACGCTCAGGCCGGGGAAGACGGCGATCTGCTGAAACGTCCTGGCCAGGCCGAGCCGGGCGCGGGTGTACTCGGGGAGGTGGGTGATGTCGCGTCCTTCCAGCAGCACCTGGCCGCTGTCGGGGCGGTCGGCACCGCTGAGACAGCGGAACAGGGTGCTCTTCCCGGCTCCGTTGTGGCCGGTCAGGGCGGTGATCCGGCCGGGCGGCAGGTCGAGCGAGACCTGGTCCAGGGCGGTCACCCCGCCGAATCGGCGGACCAGGCCGCAGGCGGACAGGCGCGGGGCCGGGTTCACCGGGGGACTCCTTTGAGCCGCTTGACCAGCTGTTCACCGAACGAACTGAGCCGTACTTCCGGGGCGGACGGCTGCTCCTCGTCCGCCGTCAGCGCTGCGAGCGGAGCGAGCGGCGCGGCCCCGGCGAGCCGTCCGCGCAGCAGCGCCAGCAGACCGATCGCGGCGGCCGACACCCCCGCGGTGGTGGAGGCGTCCAGCGCGGTGAGCACCATGGCTCCCAGGACGGCCGCCGAGGCGCTGTCCGCGCCGAAGGCGACCGCGGCGGCGAACCAGAGCAGGCCGAGCACCGGGTCGAAGGCGTTGGGGTCAAAAGCCTGGGCGCCGAGCCCCAGCAGTCCTCCGCCGAGCGCCGCCAGGGCCGCTCCCGCGGTGAAGGCCAGCAGCTTCAGCCGGGGGACGTCGACGCCGGAGGCGCAGGCGGCGGGCTCGTGGTCGCGCATGGCTCCGAGCGCCCGGCCGGTCGCTCCTCGGCGCAGGGCGCGCACGGCCAGCAGGGCGACGCCGAGGACGGCGAGTTCGATGGCGTAGAAGAGCCGGTCGTCGGCCCAGGCGCCGGTGCGGTCCAGGCGCAGCCCGCTGGTGAGAAGGGGCTGTTGGAAGACAAATCGACTCATGGCCGTACCGACTGCGAAGGTGGTCAGCGCCAGGGCCAGGCCCCGGCGCCGGATGGCCGGCCAGCCGACGAGCAGGCCGAAGGGCGCAGCCACCGCGGTGGCCAGCAGCAGTGCGACGGGTGCCGGCAACGCGGGGAGCCCGGGGACGGCGCCGCCCGCCAGCGCTCCGGTGAGCAGGGCGCCGAGGCCCGCGTATCCGGCCTGGCCGAGCGAGATCTGCCCGCCGTAGCCGGTGACGACGACGATCGAGACCAGGACCAGGGCCAGCCCGGGACCGGGCAGCAGCGAGCGAACGTCACCGCCGCGCAGGGCCAGCGGCACGAGCAGCAGCAGCCCGGCGGCCCAGCGCCGTCCGAGCCGCAGGCCCCGGGCCACTCCGGCGGCGGCGGCGGAGGCGACCGCGGCGACGGCCGGAGCCGGCGGGAGCGCGCTGAGCCCGGACGCGAGGCGGCCGGGGAGCAGCGCCACCGCGAGCAGGGCGACGACGAACAGTCCCGAACTCAGGGCCTGGAGCAGGGGTTGTGCCGTACCCGAGAAGTGAAGCATCGTCAGTTCGCTCTGGCCGATGCCGAGCAGCAGTGCTGCGCCGATCGCCAGCGGCAGGCTGCGCAGTCCGGCGGCCACCGCCACCGCCAGGGTCTCCATCACCAGCAGCGGCAGCCCGTACGGGTCCAGGCGCAGGGCCGGCGCCAGCAGGACTCCGGTCAGGCCGGCGGTGAAGGCGCCGAAGGCCCAGCCGGTGGACGCCACCGCATCGGCGTCGATGCCGGAGAGCTCGGCCAGCCGCCGGTTGTCCACCACGGCGCGCAGAGCCGTCCCGAACGCGGTCCAGCGGCTCAACGCGCCGACGGCGACCGCCAGCAGGACCACCAGACCGAGCTCCACCGCCGTGTCCAGGGTGATCAGCAGTCCGCCGGGGGCGACCAGCGGCGTGGCGGGGACGACCACCGGCGCGTCCGGATGGGGCGTGGTGCCCCAGAGCAGCGCGGCGGCGCCGACGAGCAGGACGAACACGCCGAGCCCGGCGACCAAGGTCTCGGCGGTGCCCGCGTGGCGTCGTTGCAGCCGGCGGAACACCAGCAGGTCCATCAGGTAGCCCAGTCCGGGCGCCAGCAGCAGGACGCAGCAGGCCACCGCGAGCGTCCGCGGCCAGTGCCACACCACCACGCACTGGCGCAGCGCGAACGCGGTGGCCATGGCGACGGCGCCCTGGGCCAGGTTGAGCACGCCGGTGGCGCGGTGGCAGACGACCAGGCCGATGCCGGTGATCGCGGCCGCGCTGCCCACGGAGAGTCCGGCCACGGCGAGTTGGAGTGCGAGCGGAGCGGCCATCGTGCGCTCACACCTCCGGCGGGTCGCACAACGGGCAGGGGCGCAGCCCGCGTTCGGAAGCGGCGCCGTCGAGCAGCCGCTCCGGGTCCTGACGGCCCTGGACCAGCAGGCAGCCGGTCCGGTGGTAGGTCCGGCCGCCGGGGACGGCGAGGAGGAGGGCGGCGGAGCTGTCGGCCCCGGCCCTGGCGGCGTCCTCCCCTGGGGAGGGGGTTTCGGCGGTCTCCACGGCGTCCGTCAGAAGCTGGTACAGCACTGCCAGTTGACGCTGCATCTGCTCCTGGTCGCGCTGCTGTTCGGGTGAGGCCGGCAGGTCGCGGCGGCGGGCGGCGAGCAGCACCGTGCCGCCGATGATCAGGGCGGCTCCGGGGGCCGTCGCGGAGGCCAGATAGGGGATCTGCCGCGCGGTGTAGCGTTCGCCGGACACGCCGTACCAGCCGAGGGCGCAGAGCAGCGCGCCGCCCGCACAGCAGACCCAGCCGATGTGGGTCCGCAGTGCCTGCAGGGCGGTCCTCGCAGTTCGCTGCGGTTCCGGTACGGGTTCCCGCGGTTCTGGCATCGTCCCCCCATGTGGGCTTGAGGGACGGCCGGATGGACGGTCACGTTCCCTCATCGATTTCGCCGACTGCGTGCAGCAGCAGGACCATCATGCGCCGTAACCGCTAGCGTGGAAGATAGCTGACGCGTAGTCAGATCGGATACTCAGTCGGACGGTGAGGGTTCCATGATCGACGGTTCCACAGGCCTTCAGAGGTTCGCTCCACGCGTCGGCGTCGCCGCTGCGGTCCTGCTCCTCGCCGGCGCCTGCAGCAGCAGCGGAGGCGGCACGGCTTCACCCGGCGCGTCCGTCACCACGGGCGCGGCCACCACCGCAGCGGCGCCCAGCGCCACGAGCGCCTCGTCCAGCAGCGCGGCCCCGAGCGGCGGCACCGCGACCGGGGCGTGCGCGGCCACCACCACCCCGGCAGTCAGCGGCAGCGGTCCCGCCGACACCGCGGCGGCCGGCACTCAGGTCGCCACCGCATACCAGAAGTTCTTCGACCCGGCCACGCCCTCGGCCACCAAGCTCGGACTGCTGCAGAACGGGACGACCTTCGCCCCGGTGGTGGCCGGCTTCGCCAGCAACCCGTTGGCGGCGCAGGCCGCGGTGAGCGTGCAGAAGGTGGCGTTCACCAGCGCCGCCGCGGCCGATGTGACCTTCACCCTGTGCGAGAGCGGGCAGCCGGTGCTGCCGAACTCGGCGGGCAAGGCGGTGCAGCAGGGTGGGGTCTGGAAGATCGCGGACGCGACCCTGTGCGGACTGGTCAAGCTGAACAGCGGCGGCGCGGCGGTACCGGGTTGCCCCTGAGCGGCGCCGCGGCCGTGCCGGGGGCGGGGGTGCGTTCTGCGGGGCGGCGTCGTGTGAGTCGGCGTCGTGCGGGAACGAGGGCGGCGGCGGTGTTCGCCGCCGCTCTCGCGCTGTGCCTGTCGGCCTGCGGGAGCCGGCTGCCGGAGCGTGACTTCGTCGCGCCGGGAGCTACCGGTGGCCCGGGGGTGACCGGGTCCGGGGCCGCCTCCGGACCGCCGGTCACCGTCGGCATCGTCACCTCCGTCACCAGCCTGCTCGGCACCGGGACCTTCAGCGGGCCGCTCTACGGCGCCCAGGCGTTCTTCCGCGCCCTGGACGCGGCCGGTGGGCTCGGTGCCGTGGGAGGGCGGGGCGGCCGCCAGGTCAACGTGGTGACCTGCGACGACGGCGGCACCGGCAGCGGCAACCAGAGCTGCGTCCACAAGCTCGTCGACCAGGACCATGTGGTCGCGCTCGTCGCCACCAGCGCACTCGACTACGCGGGCGCCCCCTATGTCAGCGCGCAGGGCGTGCCGGACATCGGCGGCGAGCCGATCGGCACCGCCTACGACCGCTATCCGCACCTCTACTCGATCGACGGGAGTTCCGAGCCGCGCGACGGCAGGGCCGTCGGCTGGAACGGCACCGAGTACCTCACCACCGAGGTCTACCGCTACTTCAAACAGAAGATCGGCCTCAGCCGGGCCGTCGTCGTCAACTACGACCAGGCCGACTCGTCCCGGTATGCCGCCCAGGTGACGCAGGGGCTCAAGGCGGAGGGCTACCACGTGCTCAACGAGACCGTGGACTTCGCGCTGCCCGGCTTCGCCGCCGTCGCCGCCGCGATGAAAGCCGACGGAAGCCAGCTGCTGCTCGACGCCATGGACACCCGGGGCAATGTCGCGCTGTGCCAGGCGATGGCGGCGGCCGGGGTGACCGTCGCGGCGAAGGTGACGACCGGGCTCAACTGGGGTGCTCAGGCCGGCGCCGACTACCAGGCCGTGCCCGGCTGCCTGAACGCGCTCTGGGCGACGGCGACCAGCCGTTCCTACGCGGACGTCCAGTACCCGGCCGTGGCCGCGTTCCGTGCCGCGATGAAGCGCTACTTCCCTTCCCGGGAGGGGCAGTTGTCGCAGTGGGAGCTGGAGGGGTGGGCCGCGGCGCAGTGGTTCGCCGACGCGGCCCTGTCCTGCGGGGCCCAGATCGACCGCGGCTGCCTGGACCGGTACCTGCAGCGGCCGCAGCCGTACCAGGCGCACGGGCTGCTCGTCCCCACCTCGTTCGCACCGCAGCGCACCCCGCCGACCGGGTCGCAGCGGGCCTGCCTCGACGTGGCGCGGTGGGAGCGGGGCGGGTGGGTCACCCAGGTGCCGGACATGGACACCGACTGCTTCGAGGTGCCGGCGCTGCCCTACCGGCCGTGACCCGGCGTCAGGGGGTCACGGCCGGTGGGGGGTCAGGGGTTCTGCGAGGTGAACTGCTTCAACGCCTTGGCCGTCAGCGGCGGCCCGACGCCGATCAGCGCGGTCGACAGGCTCATCGGCTGCGGCGTGACCGCCCGGAGCAGGAACTTTCCGCGTACGCCCGGGCCGCCCACGCCGCCGTGCGGAGCGGCCAGCAGATACACCGCCTTGGTGTGCGGGGCCAGCGAGGCGGGTCCGGAGAGCACCTTCCAGTAGTCGGAGATGTTGGCCCCGGTGCTGGTGGCGAAGTGCGGGGTGAGGGTGCTCCCGGTGACGTTGTCCACGCTGACCCGCAGCTGCTTCACCGTGCCCGCCAGCGCCTGGATGCCGGTCAGGCCGTCCGTTGACCTGACCGCGGTGACCGTCATGGACAGCGGAGGGGGCGTCAGGATCGCGCCGAGCAGCGCGGCCGCGGCGGGCAGCAGCAGCACCGGCACCAGCAGCGCGCGGGCGGTGCGGGTCCGCAGCAGCGCCGGCCGCGGGTGCCAGGCGCGGTCGAAGTCGGTGGAGCTGACGGTCGCGGCGGCGAGCACCCACAGCGGCACCGTCAGGTCGAAGTAGTCCTCCTGGGAGCGCGCCGACAGGTAGAAGACCAGCCAGGGCATCACGGTGACGGCGAGGCCGAGCCGGCGCGGGAAGATCACCAGCAGCACCAGCATGGCCATGCCCAGCAGCAGTCCTGCCTCGCTGTAGAGGTGGATGTTGCCGCTGCCGTCGCGGAAGTAGTACGAGATCCCGACCAGGCCCTGGCCGCTGGGGATGGCCTTCTGGAACAGCGGGGTGAACACCCCCTGCAGCCAGGCGTAGGGGCCCTGGATGATGAACGGGAGGTTGATCAGGGCGGCGACGCCCAGGGCGATCCCGACGTACCGGCCCACCAGTCGGAGGGCGTCGCGGGCCGGCATCTCGCCGCGCCGGATCAGATAGAGGCCGACCACCAGGAACGGTGCCAGGAACCAGGTGAGTTGGTGCAGGCAGATGGCGATGCCCAGACAGACCGCCCGGAGCACGCCCCAGCGGCCGAGCTTCCCGCCGCGTCCGGTCCGCTGCCAGTAGGCGACGGTGATCATCAGGAACGGGAGTTCCATGCACCCGGGGTAGCCCATCTGGGCATAGGCGGGCAGCCAGCCGAATCCGTAGCAGACGATCACGGAGACCGACCGCCAGGGCGCGGGCAGCAGCAGGAACATCACCACGGAGGCCAGCAGCAGCATGGCGGTGGCGGCGAGACCGGCCGGGGGGTGGCTGAGGCCCAGGTACATGGGGATGGCGGTGAAGACCGGCCCGAGCGGGGGGTAGTCCAGCCCGGTCGCGGCTCCGCCGTTCATCAGCGGGGTGGTGCCCACATGGAACAGCGAGAAGATCTGCGGCCACTGGGTGCCGTAGATGTGGCCGCCGTGCAGCAGGGTCCTGGCCGCCATGTCGACGAGTGAGCCCTCGTCGGTGCCGTAGTAGACATGGCTGGAAGGGCCCGTGGTCGGCTTGGCCGCGGTGACGGTGAAGAAGCGGTTGAGGCACTCCATCGCGGCCACCAGCAGCGCGGCGCAGTCCACCAGGATCATCGCGCGGCGGGTGCGCACCGACAGCGCCAGTACGCCGAGCACCACGATTGCGCCGAAGTAGAGGATCACCGCCAGGGCGTGGACCTGCTGGTTGATGATCGTGCGGTTCCAGACGTCCCTGGCGCCGATCAGCATGCTGGAGCAGGCGAGCACCGTGAGCATCCGGTTGACCTGCTCCGGGGGCCGGTGCAGGGTGCCGGCGCTGGATCCCAGCCAGCCGGGGATGCGGAAGTCGGTGCGGAACCGGGAGGAGGACGAGCCCTGGGCGGGCTGGGTCCCGGCCCCGTCCGGCTGGGGCGAACCCGCACCGGTGGAGCTGACAGGGGAGACAAGAGGCACGGCCGCATCATGGCATGCGAAATGGGTGCTCCTGCCCGGAACGGAAGGTGTTCATTCCACATTCTTATGCTTGTGACCTGCGCAGATGGCGTACGTCACCTCCTTGGGCGGAATCACCCGGACGGGGGGCGCGCACAATACCGGGCACGCTCGCGGCGAGGGGAGGCGGGGTGCGCGGGTCGCCGGTGAGCCGGCAGTGGGCGGACAGTGACCGAGCAGTGATCATGCTGTGTGCCGGCTGCGGGTGAGCGGTGCGGCGGGCACAGGGGAGAATGGCGCGAGAGCGCACGAGAACGTACATGTGCGTGGGCACCGAGAGGACGTACACCCCATGGGCAACCCCGTCGACAAGCTGGTCGATCTGCTGGACCTGGAGCAGATCGAGCTCAACATCTTCCGGGGGCGCAGCCCGGAGGAGTCGTTGCAACGGGTCTTCGGCGGCCAGGTGGCCGGGCAGGCGCTGATCGCGGCGGGACGCACGGTGGCGGCCGACCGTCCGGTGCACTCGCTGCACGCCTACTTCCTGCGGCCGGGGATTCCGGGGGTGCCGATCGTCTACCAGGTCGACCGGATCAGGGACGGCCGCTCGTTCACCACCCGGCGGGTGCTCGGCGTCCAGCAGGGACGCACCATCTTCGCGCTGACGGCCGACTTCCACGTGCCCGAGGAGTCGCCGTTCGAGCACCAGCTGGCCATGCCGTCGGTGCCCGACCCGGAGTCGCTGCCGACCGCGCTGGAGGAGGTCGGCGCGGTGCTGGGCGAGCTGCCGCCCTTCATCAGCCGCCGCCAGCCCTTCGACATCCGCTATGTGGAGCGGCTGCGGTGGAACGAGGAGGAGCTGGAGGGCGTCGAGCCGCGCAGCGCGGTCTGGCTGCGGACCAATGGCGGGCTCTCGGACGATCCGCTGGTGCACGCGTGCGCGGTGACCTACGCCAGCGACATCACCCTGCTGGACACGGTCCGGGTCCCGGTGGAGCCGCTGTGGGGCAAGCGCCACTTCGACATGGCCTCGCTCGACCACGCGATGTGGTTCCACCGGCCGTTCCGGGCCGACGACTGGCTGCTCTACCAGCAGGAGTCGCCGGTGGCGGTCGGCGGACGCGGGCTGGCGCGCGGTCAACTGTTCGACCGACAGGGACGGCTGGTGGTGTCGGTGATGCAGGAGGGGCTGTTCCGGCGGATCGCGGAATAGCCCGGACCTGGGGCGGGGTGGGGTGGAGATGGGGGCCGCGAGAAGATGACACGTGCCCAAGGAACAGACCAGCAGCGCCGCGAAGCCCCCGTCGACCGAGTCCATAGCCCCGGCCGGGGCCGTCCCGATTGCTGAGGCCGCTCGGGATCTTCCCCCGGGGCGGCTGCGGCGCCTGGCACGTTCAGCGCTCGCGGACGTCACCCCGCTCCGGACCAGCGCCCACTTCCGGCGGCTGTGGTTCGGCCAGAGCGTCTCCTCCGTCGGACAGCAGATGACCGCCCTGGCCATCTCGGTCCAGGTGTACGCGCTGACGGGATCGCCCTTCGCGACCGGGCTCGTCGGGCTCTGCTCGCTGGTGCCGCTGGTCGCCTTCGGGCTCTACGGCGGGGCGATCGCCGACACCATGGACCGGCGCAGACTCGGCCTCTACGGCGCGTCGGGGCTGGCGGTGCTGTCGACGGCGCTGGCGGTCCAGGCCTTCCTGGGCGTGCGGCAGGTCTGGGTGCTGTACCTGGTGGTGGCGCTGCAGGCGGTGTGCTTCGCGCTGAACGCACCGGCGCGGGCGTCCATGGTGCCCAGGCTCGTCCCGGCCGAGCAGTTGCCGGCGGCGAACGCGCTGTCCACCGTGAGCATGAACCTGGGGCTGACGGTCGGGCCGATGCTGGGTGGCCTGCTGATCGGGGTGTGGAGCTACCAGGCGGCCTACCTGGTCGACGCGCTCGCGTTCAGCGCCTCGCTCTACGCGATGTGGCGGCTGCCGTCGATGCGCCCGGAGCGCAGCGGGGGCGGCGGGGGCAAGGGACAGGGCAGCCGCCCCCGCGCCTCCGTCCTGGACGGGCTGCGCTTCCTGAAGGACCGTCCCAACCTCCGGATGAGCTTCATGGCCGACCTGGCGGCCATGGTCTTCGGCATGCCGCGCGCGCTCTTCCCGGCCCTCGCAGTACTCCTCTTCCACGGCGACGCACGCACCGTCGGCCTGCTTGCCGCCGCCCCGGCGGTCGGCGCGCTGCTGGGCGCGCTCTTCTCCGGCTGGGTCAGCCGGGTGCACCGCCACGGCCTCGCGGTCGTCTGCGCGGTACTCGCCTGGGGGCTGTCGATCGCCGGATTCGGGCTGTCCGGCCGGCTCTGGCTGGGCCTGCTGCTCCTCGCGGTCGCAGGCGCGGCGGACACCGTCAGCATGATCTTCCGCAATACGATCATGCAGGCGGCGGCCCCGGACGACATGCGGGGCCGGCTCCAGGGCGTCTTCGTGGTCGTCGTGGCCGGCGGTCCGCGCCTGGGCGACTTCGAGTCCGGCACGGTGGCCCAGCTCACCTCGCCCACGTTCTCCGCGGTGAGCGGCGGCCTCGCCTGCGTCGCCGTCATGCTCCTGCTCACCGCCCGCTACCCCTCCTTCGCCCGCTACGACTCCCGCCACCCAACCCCGTGAGCCGCCGACCCCGGGCCGGGCTCCGCGACCCGTCGCCCCTCTGACCAGCGCATCCGCCCCCCGAACCCGATCCGAAAGGCGTGCGCGAGCACGGGCCGCCGTGCTGTATTGTTCTTCCTGTACCCGGGAGACCGGGAACAGGCCGCAAAGCCGCAAGGCACCGCAGCCTCGGGACGTGGCGCAGCTTGGTAGCGCACCTGACTGGGGGTCAGGGGGTCGCAGGTTCAAATCCTGTCGTCCCGACAGAGGGTTTTTGCAGGTGGGAGGCCGTTTCCGCCGGAAGGCGGGGGCGGCCTTTTTGTGCGTGTCGTGGGGTGATGGTCGCAGGGTGGTCGCGTCGCCACAGGCGGAATGGCATGGTCCGGATCGGTCAGTCCCTTGGGAATGCTGGGGCGGTTGGCTTTCATCATCGCTGATGGCCCGTCGGAGGATGGTGGTGTCCTCCACGATCGGGTGATGCTGGAACGCTCGATTGACCGCCCAGCTGGCGGCGATGGGGCTTTGTGTGGCCTTTGTCCGGATTTTTGGGCCGAATTCGCGGTCGCCCGGCCCGAGTGGTGATCATTTTGATGCGACCACCGTGCGACCACCTGGAGCGGCATCGGGGCGTTGAGCTGGGCTGACCCCTTGGGGATGCGCAAGGTGCTGTCTCACTCCTTCGGCTGACTTCCTGTGCTGTGTTGACGCTCGGTCTGGGGTCGGGTTGGGTTTGGATAATGCACACGGATGCGTGATGCCTTGCTGTGCAGGGCCCATGGGCCGGTAGTGCTCAGTAATCTGCCGCCATGTCCTCGATGCATTCCGATTCGCGTATTCGGCTGGGTCAGATCCTGGATCCCACGATTCCCCTGGGGCCGTTCGGGGACCTGCTCCTCACTTTCCACGAGTCGGCGTCCGGCACGGGCAGGACCCATGGGGACCCGCAGTGCCGCATGCTCCGATCAGGCCGTGCCGTCACTTCCCGGGAGGGGCAACTGAAGCTCGCTGTCGGCAACTTGTGCGGGCACTGCGCGTGGACCGTGCCGCAGGGCCATCCGGTCGTCGATTTCATCGGGGCGGTCACGGCAGTCACTGGCCTGCGGACCTGGACCGGAAGTCCCCCCGGGCCGGACCCCGAGGTGGTGGGGGATAGCGAAGCGCAGGCCGTGCTGAACGTCGATGAGTCCCCGGACGGGCAGTTGGGGGCTCAGGTCAGCTCCGCGCAACTGCGGGAGGTGCGGGAGCGGTGCTGTCGGCATTGGCGTCGCCTGCACACGTGCATGCTCGCCAGCTACGCTGCCACGACCGCCTACCCCTGCCTGGGGGTGTGGGCGCAGCCGCTCCATGCGGAGCTGGCCGAGGTGATCGAGTATCGACGGCGGGAGCTGGCTGCCCTGTTGCCTGTGGCGGACCTGGTGCAGGGGGCCTGCGCGGCCGCGCTCCCGGAACCGGCGCTGCAGGCCGGGCCGGTGTTCGCATTCCTGGGCGGCGAGGCTCTGCGGGTGCTGCAGCGAGCGTGGTGCCAGTGGCAGGGCGCGGTCGGGTCCAGCTGGGGTGCGCTGGAGGAGAGCCGGTCAGCGGCCTCAACCGTGGTGTTCGAGGCTTTCGGGCGCCGCCGAATGGGTCGCACGGAAGCCCTTCAAGCGCTCGACGTGCTGGTCGCCGACTGGAGCGCGCGGGCGCGTGCGCAGGCCGCCGAGTGCGAGAGGGCTCCTGGTTGGTTGGTCACCGTCCAGATCCCGCCGGTCACCCGCGACTCGCTGACCGGCGCGGAGCAGGACCCGCTCAGCTGCTGGGACGCCGGCATTCTTGCCACTCATCAGGTCTCGGCCCAGTGGCCGCAGGGAAGCGTCGAACTGATGCTTCCCGAGCCTGTCGCCGAGCACCTGCTCGGTTGTGCGGAGCCCGCTGGGTCAACAGAACGCCCTGCCATGCCTGGTACTGCTGCCGCAGGGCGGGGAGCGCCTCGGGGGATCGGCTCGGACCAGGGCCCGGTCCGGCAGCTTAGGGAACTGCATGCCGGGCCGGTCCTTGGGTGAGATCCGGGTCGGACCGCTATGCGGCGTTGCCCAGCTCCGTCGGTGGCCTGTCGGTGTCGTCGATGTCGGCGAGGTCGAGGGCTCCGGACAGGGCGTTGACGGCGTCATCGGCGGCGTGCTTGAGGAGGTGGCCGTAGATGTTGATGGTGGTGGACAGGGTGGAGTGCCGCAGGGTCTTGGACACCACGGCGATGGACACGCCTTCGCTGATCATGATGGTGGCGGCGGTATGGCGAAGGTCGTGAAGCCCGATCCTCGGCACACCGACCTCGGCGGAGCGCTTGCGCAGTTGGTCCAGGACCCACTGGGGCCGCAGCGGCGCCCCGTCGACCATGGCGAACACCAGACCCTCAAGCGGTGCGCCGGGCGGCAGCAGGGCCTGCTGCTGGGCGGCTTGCCGGCGCAGGGCCTCGACCACCCGTGGGGACAAGCTGACCCAGTTGCGGCTGGCCTTCGTCTTCGGCGGCCCCAGGTGCAGCTCGTTGTTGTTGACGGTCGCCAACGTCCAGCGCACGAACAGCTTGCGCTCCACCAGGTGCACATCCGCCCAGTGCAGCCCGAGCGCCTCGCCTCGCCGCAGCCCGGTGCCGATGAGCAGCTCGAAGAAGTCGCGCAGCTGGTCGGCGTAGCAGTCGGCGTTGTGCCGCAGGAACGCTGCGGCTTGCTGCTGGGTCCAGCACGTCCGCTCCGGGGAGGAAGGGCGCGCCATGATCGCGAACCGGGCCGGGTTGTAGACCAGGCGGCGGCTGCGCACAGCCGCCCCCAGCGCACTGCGCAGGGTCGCAGCGGCCCGGTAGACCGCCACCCTGCCGCGCCCCTTCAGGAGTTGGCCGGCGGACCATTCCTCGATGTGGTGGCTGCGCAGGTCGCTCAGCCGCATCGCCCCGAACACGGGCAGCAGGTCCTTGTGGACGACGTCGTAGTAGTTGGCGACGGTGGATGCTTTGAGGGTGCGTTCTTTCAGCGCGAGCCATTCCAGCAGGTAGGCTCCGACCGTGACCTTGGGGTCCTCGAAGACCCCTGTGCGTTCCGCGCTCAGCACCTGCTCCAGGGCGTACAGGGCGTCCTCCTGCGTGCGGTAGCCGCTGCGGCGCCGGGTCTTGCGGCCGCCGTCGACCGCAGGGAGGTCGACGGCGTACGCCCAGCCACCGTGCTCCTCATCGGCAGCCAAGAGCGGGCAGGTAGCACCGATCTGACGCCTCGCGGCGTCGCGGCAGCCGCAACGGCGGTAGATACGGCCACGGCTGGGACTGGTGGTCATCATGATTCCCCTCGGTCAGGTGTGACTGGAGGGATAAGTGCCCACCCGTACCTGCGGCAAGGGATCCTGGGGATCGGCGTGCGGAGCATCACAGGAGCGCGAAGCGGTGCACACCGGAGCCTTGCGGCTGAGTGTGACTCTCGTTGCGCCTGCACGCTGGTTTGACTCCCGCCACACATGGCAACAGCTGACTGCGCTATCGGGGAGGTGCCGCGTATTGGCCGGGTCTGGCATGCGGTGCACACCCTGCTCCGGTTTCCATCCCCGTGCCACCACAGCTTTTGAACGCATTCAACACGGGAGACGGGCCTGGCCTGAACATGTTCCGCATATGACGGAGGAGCAGCGCCAGTGAGGGCGGCCATCGCACCGCTGATCAGCGCGGATGAGGAATTCGGCACTCACACGGTCGAGCGGACCTCGCGGACCGCGCGCTCGCGGAGTTCATCGGGGTACTTACGGGGTGCTGGCACTGCTCGTGGTTCTCCTAACGCCTGGAATCGTAACCAGGCTTCAGGGACTCCATGAAGATCAGTGCAGCTCAACATCCGTCCCAATGTATAGCCGCGAAGCGCACCCAAGTCGACGTCAGCTCATCAAAGCGCCACGGTCGCCTGATGGATCCGGGGCCGATTGCCCAACCGGGAGGCGCACCTGGAACCAGGTTCCTTGGTCGGTGGGGACGATGCGGACCGTGCCGTCGTGGGCGGTGACCACGGCGGCCACGATGCTCAACCCCAGGCCACTGCCCGTGGCTCCGGACCCGGAATCTGCCGCCTGGCCGCCCATCGGGCGGGCACGGAAGAACCGCTCGAAGACCCGCTCCCGCAGTTGCTCGGGGATCCCAGGGCCCTGGTCCACGACGTCGACGAGGCAGGTGTCACCGTCCCGGCGCACGTGCACCCGGGCCGCGACGCCTGGCGGTGTGTGGGCGGCGATGTTGGCCAGCAGGTTGGTGACGACCTGCCGAAGCCGGTAGGGATCGCCCTCCACTACATGCCCCCCGGGATCGACCTCGCAGCGCAGCTCCCGGTCGGGGGCGCGTACCCGGGCGTCGGCCACTGCTTCGGAGCACAGCTGGGCGAGGTCCACCCGCCGCCGCTCCAGCGGCCGGTGCTGGTCCAGGCGGGCCAGTAGTAGCAGTTCATCGACGAGGGAGGTCATCCGTCGGGTCTCGTGCTGCACACGGACCAGGGCCCCGTCCAGCTTGCGCGGGTCCTCGATGGCACCGAAGCGCATCAGTTGGGTGTACGCGGCAATGGATGTGAGGGGGGTGCGCAGCTCATGGCCGGCTACATTGACGAAGTCGCGCAGCTGCTCCTCCGCCTGCTTCCTGCGGGTGAGCTCCTCCTCGATACGCTGCAGCATGGTGTTGAACGCCTCGGCCAGGCGGGCCGCCTCCAGCGGCGACCGCGCCACCTCCACACGGTGGGAGAGGTGCCCCTCCGTGATCCGCCGGGCCGTGCGGGTCATCGCGCCCATCGGCTCCAGCGTCCGGCGGGAGAACCACACCGTCCCGACGACCACGATGACGATCATCGGCACGTCGGTGACAGCATCGCTCGTCACCAGGCTCTGCACGGCCGCCGCCGTATCGGCCGTGGACTGGGCGGTCACCAGGTAGCGGCCTGCGGGAAGCGGGGTCACCAGGGTCCGCATGGCCGACGGGCCGACAGTGACCGGTCGCCCGGCTACCGCGTCGGCCCGCAGTTGGGCGAGGGAAAGCACGAGACGAGCCTCTCTGACCGTCGCCCCCGCCCCCCGCTGGATCACCCGCCCCTCCGCGTCGACCACCTGGACCAGGCCGTTGGGCGGCATCGAGCGGTCGTCGAACCGGCGACCGGCCGAGACACCGGACAGCAGGTACGTGCGAGCGACGTCAAGTTGCTGGTCGGTACGGGCATTCAGGCGGTGAGTCATCGTAACGAGGGACAGGACGTCCGAGGCTGTGACGCCCACCGTGGTGATGGCTAGGAAACCCAGGAGCAGCCGCCAGTACATCGACCCGCGCGGCCAGACGCGCGGTCGCCTTGCCAACCGCACGCGTCACCCCCGTCCGGGATGCCCGGCCGGTGACCCGGCCACCAAGTACCCGGCGCCGCGCACGGTGCGGATCAACGACTGCTCGGTGTCCCCCAACTTGCGGCGCAGGTAGTAGACATAGGTGTCCACCACGCGGGACTCGCCCTGGAAGTCGTAGCCCCACACCTCCTGCAGGATCTCCGCCTTCGAGATGACCCGGCCGGTGTTCTCCAGCAGATAGCGCAGCAGCGCGAACTCCGTGGTCGCCAGCTCCACCGGCTGCCCGTGCCTGCACACCTCGTGGGTCTCCGGATTCAGCTCCACCCAACCGGCCCGCAGGCGCCTGTCTGCCGAAAGCCGCGGTTCGCGACCACGCCGCAGCAGTGCCTGGATCCTGGCGGCCACTTCGTTCAGGTCGAACGGTTTGGTCACATAGTCGTCCCCGCCCAAGGTCAGACCCTGGATCTTGTCCTCCACCGCGTCCCGGGCGGTCAGAAAGAGCACCGGCACCCCCGCCCCCGCCTCGCGCAGGCGCCGGCACACCTCGAAGCCGTCCAGGTCGGGCAGTGCCACATCGAGCAGGATCACATCGGGGGTACGCGCCGCAACCGACGCCAGGGCCTCCCGACCGCTCTCGGCGGTGACGGCGTCCAGACCCAGGAACCTCAGCGCCATGGTCAGCGGCGCGGCGATGTCCGCCTCGTCCTCCACCACCAGCACGCGCGGCCTGCGGGCCGGGTCCCGCGGATCTGCTCGAACGAACCCCTGCGCCGATTGGGTCATGTGCGCCTCCAGCGGGCATACGGACATTTCACCCAGTAGAAGCAGCGATCATGGCATCCAGGTGAACTACCCGCATACAAGAGGAGTCACTTCCGTCTCAGCACGATCAGCATCCGAGCCCGCACGCGCAGGAAACGGGCCGACCGGCAGTTGCCCACCGGCCGACCCGCGCCACCGGACCCCTGGGCCTCTAGGGTGCGACCAGGTCCAGAACCCACGGCGCACGACCGTACCCCCGTTGAACGCCTGGCATCGATGAACAGGCTCGCCAGCGGCCTACCGGTACCCGTCGATGGCGTTGTGGCTGGACTTCGGCAAGGGTTACGCGCGGGTCCTGCGGAATCTGCTGCGCGGGCTGCGGTGGGCGCGGGACGGCTGGGACGGTTACGTCGTACCGACCGGCGGGGCGATCTCCCGGGCCCGGTTGGGCGGCGCGCCGCTGCAGTGGCTGCTCGAGGCCACTGCGAAGCCGACGGTTCCCGTCGGTCACGAAGAGGTGTTCTGGCGGGAGCTGCGCAAGGTCGTCGTGGACGCGACGGTCTGTCCGGTCGTGGCGCGTATAGCGTCCGCTCGGGCCGGAGCATCTCGTCTTCGATCTAGGAGGCGGGAGGAGGCTGGGCGGGGTCGGCGATAGGAGACCAGAAGGGGATCCAGCGGGGTCGGGCGGCAGACCAGGACGGACGGGCTACCGCGAACTCGCGGTGCAGCCAGCCGGCGAGGTCGTTGCCGTAGTAGACGACGTCGCTCTGATGGACGGAGAAGACGGGGTTCCCGTCGGCGTCGGCGTACCCGGGGGCCGGGTCGAGGGCGATGGCCCGGTGGGCGTACAGCGGCAGGAGCCGGGGCAGGGTGTCCAGGCGTTCCCGGGCGGCGCGGAGGCGGGTGGCGGGATCGGCGGGCGGCGTACCCCATGCCTCGAACCAGGCGCCGTTGTATTCGATGTCGAACAGCAGGCCTCGGCGCACCTCGGCGGTCCAGTTTGTGAGGATGCCGCCGGGGTCGATGTGCCAATTAGGCCATTGGGGTGCCCCGACCGGCA
This sequence comes from Streptacidiphilus sp. EB103A, assembly GCF_041261405.1. NCBI lineage: Bacteria > Bacillati > Actinomycetota > Actinomycetes > Kitasatosporales > Streptomycetaceae > Streptacidiphilus > Streptacidiphilus sp. EB103A. The sequence continues at coordinate 56,856 of NZ_JBGCAQ010000022.1, forward strand.
CGGCCAGACTGAGCAGGATGCGCAGCTCGCCGGGCAGGACTGCGCCGGCCGCGTCTTCAAGCGCGGCGAGTTGCGCGGCGTTGAGGCCCGGGGCCAGGTTCGCGGGCAACCGCGGCAGAACCTGGCGCAGGTACGCGTCCCAGTCGGCGGGGGTGGTCATGCTTGCCTGCTCACTTTCGCGGGTGTCTCGTGGAGCGGGCCGGGGGCCGGGCGTATCGCGCCTGGCCCCCGGCCCGTGGTCGAGGTCATACGCGCCTGGGAACGCGGGGAATGACGCGCCGGACCGGTGTAACTGGGGGACCCAGTCTAATTCCACGTGCCGATATACCAGAAATTGCTGTAATGGTCGGGCGAGTAGAACACGTCGCCGGTGACGGAGTTCCGTACGATACGTGCGGCGCCGCGGGCAGCGTGGTAGCTGGCGTGCCCGTAGACATCGTATTCGTAGTAAGGGCCGTTGTAGAGGTTGGGGTCCCCCGCGCCGTAATAGTTCTGCTCAAAGTTGCGGAGCTGGTGGTCGTAGTCATTGTACCGCCCGCCGTGATATATCCACGTATGGCCCGTGTACTCCCAAGCGCGGGCCGTGGGCCAGTGACCGTGCGGCGCCTGGTTCCAGAAATTGGCGGCTGCGACGGCGCTGTTCTCACCGGCGGGGCAGGTGCCGTTGGAGCCGCATGCGTGGTTGTACACCGTCGCGCTGGCGGTAGCAGTCAGCGGACCGAGGGCCGCGAACCCGAGCACCGCTACCGCGGCCATCACCACGGCGGCCAGCCGCATCCGCAGCCGGTGGCGCAGGCGCGGTCGAGAATCTGGAGTCTGCCCAGATGACATGGAGGCTTTTTCCTCTCGTTGCATTCCGAAGTCCTCCCGGAAGGATCACCTTGCCGGAAACAGCGCTTAACGGACGATGTGATTTGTCCGAACAAGCACAGGTCAGGATCTTGGCATTGTTATGCAATGATTTAAAGCCTTCAGGGCCGATTCTGACAAACATCTGACAGAGCCGCGCAGCAGCTTCCTCCCAGGCAGGCCGGGTAGGCCAGGTAGATCAGCTTGGCCTCCAGGTAGTTGGCCGCGCGTGCGGCGACGGGCAATTCCCCTTCGGTGCGGCCGGTGCGTCGGGCGGCAGCGCGGATGTCGTGGCTCATCCCGCAGGAGTGCGCCCAGACCGCCCTCAGACAACGCGGCGTGGCGGGACGGCTCATGGCCGCCCCGCCGCCTGCGGGTTGGGTCAGGACGGGTCGGCGTAGAGCACGCCGCGTCCGTTGGTGCCGAGGTAGACCCGGCCGTAGACGTCGGGGTCACCGGTGATGAAGCCGCCGAGGCCGCCGAACTGGTGCTGGTCGTCGTTGATCCGGGTCCAGGTCGCGCCGGCGTCGGTCGAGCGGAAGACCCCGGTGACGCCGCTCACCGTTCCGGTGAGGTAGAGGGCCTGGTAGCTCGCGCCCGGGGCCGCCTTGCCGAAGCCGATTCCGATGGCCGACTGCACGGCGTCGGCGGCGGCCTTGGCGAAGCTCGCGCCGCCGTTGGTGGAGTGCAGCAGTCCGCTGCCGACGGCGATCCACAGGTCCCCGGCTATGCCCGGCACGGCCTTGAGCTGTCCGCTGCCGAGCCCGGTGGCGCGGGCGGTGAAGCTCCTGCCGCTGTCGGTGCTGGCGTAGAGGGTGCCGCCGCTGAGGGAGTAGAACACTCCGGCGGTCGAGCGGTCCGCCGTCACCAGCGCGTCGGCCGGCAGGCCGGCCACGGCACTCCAGGACGCGCCCTTGTCAGTGGAGCGGTACGGACTCTGGCCTGACGGGGTCCATACGACGGTGGTGCCGTCCGCGGACACGGCGACCGTGCCGCCTCCGGCGCCGGTGACCGGAATGCCGGTGAAGGGGGCCCAGGTGCTGCCACCGTCGGAGGAGTACGCGCCGTGCTGCGCGTTGCCGTAGCCGACGCGGACGATGAAGGCGGGCGAGGACTGGGCGAAGTCGATGCCGGTGGTGTTGTTGAACAGCGGTCCGGACAGAGCGCTGCCGGGTTCCTTCGTCACGTCGACGTGGCGGAACCCGCTGACGTCGCCGAGCGCGCTGATGACCGAGGCGCCGCCGGGCGGGGCGATCAGGCCGAGCACTGCGGTCTCCTCCAGCCCGTGGGCGCCCACTGTCCAGTGGGTGCTGCCGCCGCTGTCGGAGGCGGTCACGTCAGCGCTGGTCCAGATGCCCGAGCCGGTGCCGTACAGGACGTGGCCGGAGTCGAAGGGGTCGATCGCCAGGGCGCCCATCCAGTGGCCGATCCCGGTTCCCTCGTACGGAGCGGCCGAGTCGTCGCGCACCGAGGTGGCGCCCAGCGCTTTCCAGGAGGAGCCGCCGTCGGTGCTGCGGTAGATCTCGTCCGACGGCCACCAGCGATCGAGGGTGGTGACCATGACGGTGGACGGATGCTGCGCGTCCACCGCGAGTCCCGCGAAGCCGTAGTTTCCGCTCGAAGGTGCGATGTCCTTCCAACCTCCGCTGTTCGGCGTGTACTTCCACACCGATCCGGCCGTCACTCCGTTCGGTCCCACCGCGTTGGTGTACGTCAGATACAGGGAGCCGTCGCCGGAGAGCACGCCGTGCTGCGGCAGTTGGCCGGTGGGCTGGCCCGGCACGGCCTGCCAGCTACTTCCCCCGTCGGTGCTGCGGTACAGCGAGGTTCCGCTGTCCGCGACCCCGACGTAGATGGTCCCGCTGTGGGTCGCGTCGAAGGTGACAAAGGACAGGCCGACCCCGCTGCTCGCGCCGCCGGTGACCGGGAAGGTGCTGACCTGGCCCCACGTCACGCCGTAGTCCGTGCTGCGCCACAGGCCGTTCTTGCGCGTGCCGAGGTAGAGCGTGCCGTGGTTGTTCGGGTCGATCGCCAGGCGCTCGCCCATCGAGCGGCCGTCCTCGTTCGAGCCCAACTTGAAGGGCAGGTCGGTGCGCTGGAAGGTCTTGCCCGCGTCGGTGGAGCGCAGGATCGCGGCGTTGCCCGCCCAGCTGCTGGTGTACGTCCCGGCTGCCAGGTAGAGGCGGTCGGGGTCGACGGGGTCGGTGGCCAGGCTCTCGATGCCCAGCAGGTTCGCGTCCTTGCTGCTCACCCAGTCGGTGAGCGGTATCCAGGTCTTGCCCGCCGCGTCCCAGCGGTAGGCGCCGCCCATATCGGTACGCGCGTACAGCAGATCCTTACGGCTCGGGTTGAAGACCAACCCGTCCACGAACCCGCCACCGTTGATCTCGGCATTGTGCCAGGCGTACGAGCCTGGAGAGGCGCTGGCCGAAGCCGAGGGACTCGTGGACGCCGTCCCGGTGCCCGGCACCTCCACCAGCTTCCACTCCTGGTTGCTGCCCTTGTGGTCGGTGTACTGGATGACCGGCGCACCATCAGCGGTGGAGTGGCCCTCGACGTCCAGAACCTTTCCGCTCACCCGCGAGGTGAACGCGACCACGCCGGAGCTCACATCGGTCATCTTCCACTGCTGGTTGGCGGCTCCCGTCTCGGCCCGCTGCAGCACGGAGGCGCCGTTCGCGGTCGAGCCGCCGGCAACGTCCAGCGCCTTGCCGCTGTTGCGGTTCAGCAATTCGTAGTAGCCGCTGCCGGTGGACTTCAGCTGCCACTGCTGGTTGACGGTCCCCTGGTCGGTCCACTGCTCGACCTTGGCGCCGTCCGCCGTCGAGAAGCCGTCCACGTCCAGCGCCTTGCCGCTGTTCACGGACACCAGGCGGTAGTAGGCAGTGCTGTCCACCGTCGCGGCCTCGGAGTTGGGCTGGGCCAGCAGCAGATACGGTGCCAGCACGGCCGGCACGCCCAGCGCCAGTCCGGTCGCCGTCCAGCGCCTGCGGTGCCGGGCACGGCCCCGCCCGCGTGCGCCGCTCTTCCGGTGGCCCCGGGAACCGCGTGTCCCGCTGTCGTTCATCGTTCAGTTCTCCTTGCTTGCGTCGGCAACCGGCGGCACGACGCCTGGCCGACACCTGAGGCGATGCCAGTGGACGCCCTGGCGGCGTGATGCGGGAAGGTGAGCAGGCCGCGCATGGCCACCCGCTCCGCCTCTTAGTGGCTTCTGCGCGCCGAAAGGTTGCCCCGCGGATCTTTTTCCACCGTTGCGACCTGCTGCTGGCCTGGCACCGCGCCGGCGTACCGGGAGACCGCACGCCGCGGCCGCACTCAAGAAGTTCGTACTGTGCATGGCGAAGGAGAACCCGCGGTGGGCGCATCGCAGGATGCAGGGCGAGCTGGCCCGGCTGGGTCATCGGATCGCGTCCTTCTGATGACCTCCGTTGGCTGCAACCCCGGTAACCTCGCTGGTAGAGGTGGATCAGGATAGGGGTCCAGCACGTTCGGAAGAGCACCGGTCGCAAGCAGGCGGTCCGGTATCCCGGCCTGCCCCGCTCGGTGGCAGTGCGCCGACGGCGCCTTTGTGAGGACTCGATAGGCGCCCTGTCGTGGCTTGTCTAGGGCGCTGTTGCAACGGCTGGTTGAACCTGGGGAGTACGCGGCTCCGAAGAGGACTCTGTCGGGTTGACGTATTCTCAACTCAGGCTCGGGCGGAGCACTGCGGCGCCATAGCGACCCAGCGTCAGCTTCTCCGCGTCCGTGGTCCCGGTGAGCAGATCGAGATGCGGTTCCTCGAGTGGGACGGCCGTCTCCTCGACCCGTGGTTGAGTAGGAAGAGCAGGTCGCCGCGACGCACCGCCTCGACCTCGACGGGCAGGCCGACGGCGACCGGGAGTGGGGACGTACCAGGCGCGGCCGTTGCGGGTGACGGCCGGGCCGCCGTCCAGTTCGCCGCCTTGGTAGGTGGCCAGGACCTCGGCGGTGGACGTCTCGAGTTCCTCTGACCAGAGGCTGCCGTCGAAGGAGAGCAGCGGACTGCCAGGCGCGGCCGCGCATCGGACGGTGCCGGCCTAGTTCAACGGCCACCACTCGTGGACGGTGGCGATCCCGAGCAGTTCGCGGAGTCGGCCGTTGACCCCGCCCTCCCGTACCCGGTCGTCCTCCCTGGGCCGTGACCGTGCCGCGCGCGGACCGACACCTCGATCCAGCCGGGCGGCGGCTGCACCCGCATGTGTGTTGCCCCCGTTACCTAATGGTCGGTCAGGCGCTAGCCGTCCAGGTAGACGATCGGGATTCCGCCGCGCCATTCGGCCAGCGCGATCTCGCTGAGCGTTCCCCAGGAGCCCCCCACCGAGATCACCGCGTCCGCGCTCGCCACGATGACCGCGTTGCGCGCCTCGCCCATCCCGGTCAGCACCACGGCCGACAGGTCCGGCGAGGCGGTGGCGCGGCCCCGGTCCGGGCGGACGCCGATCACCAGTCCGCCGCGCGACCGCGCGCTTCGCGCGACGGCGGCCATCACTCCCCGCCGCCCCTGAACTCCACGGTGAACTCCGGGGAACAAAGCAGCGTCACTCCGGTCCCAGAGTGATCGCCACCGCTGCAGTGGTCGGCGATTGCAGTGCCGCGCGAGTTCCGTCAGAGATTTGTCAGAATGTCCCAGAAGGCGTTGATTCCGCATGCGAGTCGATGGCAGGATCCTGAGCTGTTCCTGTTCGGCTCTCCGCCGCCGAGCGCTTTCCCCGGATCCGAGAAGTACCGGAAAGACGTCGTGCATTTCACGAATTCTGGGCGCCGCACGGCGCTTTCGGCATTTCTCCAAGTTCCCACCGAACCAGTCGGTTGCCCGCGCTGTGCTATTCCTATTTTCCCGTACGACTCCGCGGCAGTTCATGCAGAATTCATCGAGCGATACCTGGAGACTCTTGCCGGCTTGCCGCCCAAGCCCCGATAGTTCCCTGTGTCGGCCACGAAGATCCCCGACTGGGAAGAAATTCCGTCGAAACCATTCGTGGCACCCGGCGGACCCTGTGTCGGCCGACTCAGCACATCCAAAACCCCCGTCCCGGCACCGGAGAGTGAATCCGTGTTGCACCCGTTCAGACGTCGAAAGAACGCAGACACCGCGACTGAAGCATCCCGTCGCACCCGCCGATTGAGGGGCTCTGTCCTCACGGCGGCATTCGCCGGCGCCATGGCGGCGGCTACTTTCGCCGCCACCCCGGCCACGGCCCAGACCCTGGGATGCCTCGACCGCCTTTACTACAACGTCCACGACAGCCTCATCAAGGGGAGCTACACCTACTCCGTCAACAAGTCGCAGGCCACCAGCACCTACCAGGACTGGATCTGGCGCGGACCCACGTACAAGTGCCCGACGAGCGTCCCGTCCTGCACCTACGCCTGGGGATCGGCCAAGTCCACCGGCTACTCCATCAGCATCGGCCTCAGCGTCACGCCCGGTTCGGAGGAAGGCCTGCCCAGCCTCACGCCGGAATACCAGTACACGTCGGAGATCACCACGTCCTTCACCTGGTCGATCACCATGCTCCCCGGGCAATACGCGCAGCCGATCCAGGTCGTTGACCGGCGCTGGCGCGACGGCTACTTCGAGGGGGCCTGGGTCAACCACTACCAGAACTGCATCCTGCCGAGCCTGGACGTCGGCACCGTCGCCGACTGGCGTCCCTCCTACGCGTGGGGCAGCTGGCACCAGTACGTCGCGGTGAACAACTACGCCACGTACTACGTCCACTCCTGACTCAGCACCAAGATCGGCGGCCCGTCCCCTCCTCGAACGGGGCGGGCCGCCATCCCGTACCGCGGAGAAGAGACATGTCCCTGCGTATACGCCCGGCCGTCGCCGCTGCAGCGGCAACCCTCACCCTCGCAACCGGCGGCGCCGTCGCGTTCGCGTCTGGCGGCACCCCGGCTGCCAGGGGGGTGCCGTCCGCCACGTCCACCGGCTCTCCGGTAGCCTTGCCACCCGCACCGTCGCCGTCGCTGAAGCAGGATGTCGCCCCGACCTCGGCACTCTGTCAGGTTCTGACGCCCACTGCGGCCCGCACCATCGCGGCGGACATGACCAACCAAGCCGTCACCGCACCGGTCAAGGGCCAGGCGCCCAACATCTGCCTCTACGGCAACGCCAGGCATAACCTCCTACTCAGCCTGATGCCGACCTCCCGCCCCTACGCCACCGAGGCCGCCGTGGCCCGGCAGGCGTCCACCAATCCGTCCACGGCCCAGATGACCAGCGTGACGGTCCGTCCCGTGGGCGCGCTCGGCGACGCGGCGTTCAGCGAGCGGGATCTGACCCAGGACGGCACACAGGCGGTCGTCTTCGTGGTCTGGCACACCGGAGCCAAATCCTGGGTGCTGACGCTCAGTTCCACCGCCCAGGGCCCGGACCGCACCGCACAGACCGTTGCCCTCGCCCAGCGCCTGGCCACCGAACTGCCCACCACCTGAGTCGCGGTCCCTCCGCGGCCCGCGAACGAGGAGTCCCCGTGTCCCGTCCCTCCCGCTGGATCCGACGTTGTGCGTCGGTTGCCGCTCCGGCCCTGGCCCTTCTCACCGCAGCCGCCGGCCCGGCTGCCGCCGCGAACACCTCCGGGCACTACAACCTGAAGGTCCTCCCGTTGGCAGGCACGCACTGCGTCACGGTCCAGGACTTCAGCCACCCGGCCACCCGTCACTTCACGACGAGTGGTGCGGCGATCTGGCTCAACACCCACATCGCGGTCTACAACTACGACATCCTCGACGTCGTCGGCTACCAGAGTTCGTCCTGCACGGGCGCGATCACCAGTGCGCGCGTCTCCTACGAAGTCCTGCCGACGACGACCGTCAACCTCTGGCTCCACCTCCCCGCAGGAGGGTGACCGGTCGTCAACCCAACTGCCGCAGGCCAAGAAACCCGTCTGTTGAAGGAGCCCCGTTCCGTGACCCCCAAGCCGCACCGCAGGGACCTGCTCTGCGCCGCCGTCGGCGCCGCGACCGTCTCCCCGTTGGTTAAGAGGGTCCGCCAGTAGATCACCGGATTCGTGGGCTGCGAGGGCGGGTGTCCCAGCGGTAGAGCGTCCAGGCACGTCGGATCAGGCAGCGGACGGTGATGATGGTGCTGGCCAGAGCGATGAAGAATTCGACGGGAGCCCTCCGTCGCTCGGTGCAGCGGGGGAGCTTGCCGAAGTTGTTCATCCAGGAGTTTGTCCGTTCTACGACCCAGCGTCCGCCGGTCTGGATCGGGGTCTTCGTGCCGCGTTCTGCGATCTGACCGGTGATCCCCCTGGCCGTCAGGTCCTGGTGGACCATGCTGTAGTCGTAGCCGGCGTCCAGGCTCAGGCTCGGATTCTGCGGCAGCGGTCCGAGGGCTGCTGCGAGTTCGGCGAAGCGGTCGAGTGTGGCGGGCAGCAGTGTGTGGTCACGAGTGTTGGCCGGGGCCGGATCGGTAACCAGCGGTATCCCGTGGCCGTCCGTCAACTGGGAGCGTTTCAGGCCGAGTTTGGCCCGATCGACTGGGCTTTTGCCGGCGCACTCGCCACCGGAGGGCGCCTTGGTGATGCAGCCGTCGGCGGACAGCTGGTCGAGTTCGAGGCCGATCATCTGGTCGTAGGCCGCCAGCACGGTCAGCCTCAGGGTCTCCATCACTCCGGCCGCGATCCATTCGTCCCGGCGTCGACGCAGGGTCGTGGCGGAACAGGAGCTGTCGGCCGCCCGCTCGTATCCACAGCCGAAGACCAGGACCTGCACCAATCGATCGAAGACCACAGCGTCGCTGATGCGCGGGTTGTGGCAGCCCCACGGATGCGAGTCCTCACGCGCGGGGAGCAGCGCGAGGAACTGGTCGCGGATCGGGTCGAGAATGCATGATGGGACGGCAGGCACGGATCCCCCGGTGATCATGAAGCGTAGAGAACTCCATGGTCAGGTGAACCGTGCCTGCACCGCACCTGCACCCTGCTCGGGGCCTACTGGCGGACGCTCTAAGCTGCTCGGCGGCAGCACCCTCGACACCACTGCGCTGTTCTTCGTCTCCTACAACGGCCTGGTGAACAACAACTCGTTCCAGAAGAACGGGCTGCTGACGCTCGGCGGTTAACAGTACGCCGTCTGGTGTGCCGCAGACCGCAGCGCCACCGTCGCACGCAGGCCGGTGAGCGGCACGCAGTGGCAGACCGTCAAACTGCCGCATCAGCTCACCAAGGACGACTCGCACAACGTCATCTCGATGGGCGTCTCACCCGCCGACGGCCGACTGCACGTGGCCATGGACGCCCACAGCAGCGGCTACTTCTACGTCAAGTCGGTCGCCGGGCTGATGAGCAGCCCCGGGTCGCACGCCTGGACGGCCACGCAGTTGGGCGCGGTGCAGACCAGCCTCGACGGCGTGCCGCTCACCTCAACCTTCACATACTCCCAGTTCATCGTCAGCCCCGCCGGGCGGCTGCAGCTGAGCTACCGCACCGGAGTCTCCGGGAACGGGCAGGCCAAGCTTGCCGAGTACAACGGCACTTCCTGGACCGACCTGGGCATCTGGAGCAGCAACACCGGCACCTACACAGACACCCACGGCTCCAGCTTCGCCCGCAGCCTCTACGTCCACGGCCTGGACTTCGGCACCGACGGCAGGCTGCACGTCTTCGGCACCTGGCGCGAGAACGCCGGAGCCGTCATGTGCACCGCCGACGGCCTCACCAATCACGACACCGTCTACATGTCCAGCAGCGATGCCGGGCGCACCTGGCACAACGCCGCAGGCGCCGAGGTGGGCGTCACCGGCGGCTCCACGCTGGTCTCCACCGCGACGCCCGGCCTCGTCGTGGACCCCCTCATCGCCGACCACGCGCTGATGAACCAGGAGAGCCAGGCAATCGACTCCGCCAACCGCCCGCACGCCCTGATCTCCTACGTCCCCGGCCGCTTCACCCAGTGCGTCTCCGATTACGTCACCGCCCGCACCGCCTACGCCCGCCCCTTCCACATCCACCAGGACTCCGCCGGCACCTGGCACAAGACCGAGATAGCCTCCCAATTCAGCGTGCCTGCCTGCGCTGGTGACGGAGTATGAAATCAGCGGCGCCCCGCTGGATCCCGGCAGGGGCGCCGTTTCGCGTCGGATCTGCTTGCTACGGCCGACACCTTCAGAATGGGCATCTTCGCCATCGATCCGACCACCGCTTCTGGGCCGGGATTCGCATTACCCGGCCTGGCGAGTCAGGGACCGTCAAATACGGTGGTTCCGGATCCGGAATGGCTTGGGCGGAGATTCCGGGCTGGTGTCGGTAAATTCTTCGTCCCCCTTTCAATGCGTGCACATTTCCCGCACGGATTATCGGTGATTTCGAGGCAGAGACAGGACGCTACGGCAAGGTCAGGACACGGGGCAGGGCGTAGCCGGGGTCTGCGGGCCTTCCGCGTGCGGGAGTAGGAGGACGAAGCGGGCGCCGGTGGTGGTCGGGCCGGTGGGCGGGGTGAGGGTCAGGGTGCCCTGTCTGCGGTGGGCGAGGTCGCGGGCGATGGCCAGTCCGAGGCCGGCGCCACCGTAGTCGCGGGCGCGGGCGTCGTCCAGGCGTGTGAAGCGGTCGAAGACCCGCTCGATATCGGCGGCCGGGATGCCGGGTCCGTCGTCGCGGACTTCGGCCACAACGTCGGCGCCCTCGGTACGGATGGTGAGTTCGATGCGGTGTGCGGCGTGCCGGACGGCATTGTCCAGCAGGTTGCGCAGTATCCGTTCGAGTTCGCCGCGCTCCGCGCGCACCGGGGCGGGGGGTGGGGCGTCGCAGTCGATGGTCAGGGCGCCGGCGGCACACTGCCGCAGGGCGGGCGGCGCCGTCCGGTATTCGTGGGCGAGTTCGCCGGCGAGTGCGGCGAGATCGGTGACGGTGGTGGTGTGCGGTGGTGGTCCGGCGTCGATGCGGGCGAGGAGGAGCAGATCCTCGGTGAGGGCCTGCAGGCGGTGGGTCTGCCGGGCGGCGGTGGCGACAGTGGCCTTCCAGTCGGTGCGGTCGGGGTAGACGAGGGCGACCTCCAGGCTGGTGAGGAGGGTGGCGAGGGGGCTGCGCAGTTCGTGGGCGGCGTCCGCGACGAAGCGGCGCTGCAGTGCCGCGGCGTCGTCCAGGCGCTGCAGGGTGGCGTTGATGGTGGTGGCCAGGGCGGCGATCTCGTCGCCGGTGTCCGGGACCTCGACGCGCTCGCGCGGGTCGGTGGCGGTGACCGAGGCGGTACGGACACGGATCGCCTCGACCGGGTGCAGCGCGCGGCGGGTCGCGGCGTAGGCCACGGCGGCGACCAGCAGGACGCCGACGAGCCCGGCGGGCAGCAGGAACCGGTCTGCCGCCGCGACTGTGGCCTGCGCGTCGAACGGGATCATGATCACGTAGATGCGCATGTTCGCGCCGGGCGGGAGATCGACCGCCGCCACCCCTTTGCCGCTGATGCTCGAGGCGGGCAGGTCGGAAGTCAGGGCAGGGAAGGTGCCTCCGGCGAGCCGGTCGCCTCCGCTGCCCGGCGGCCGTCCGAACCGTACGGTGCGTACGCCCCGCGCCTGCCAGAGCGTGCCAGGCGCGGGCAGGGCGCGGCTGCGGTTGCCGTTTTCGAACGGCTCCAGGTCCTGGCTCGATCCGAAGGTGGCGTTGCTGCCCGAGGCGGTGATCTCGTACGGCAGAGGGCCGTATTCGCTGGGCAGGGAGCCTGCGCTGAGGACACCCTGGAGGGTGTTCATCTCGTCCTGGGCCTGGGCGCGGATGGCGTTGATCCGCTGGTGGTAGAGCTCGTACCGGGCCCACCAGCCCAGGCCCGCGAGGATCACCGCGGTGGCCAGGGCAGCGGCCAGGGCCGAGCGGGCTCGCACCGAGCGCGGCCACCACCTGGGCCGCCGACCCGGGCGGGGGCTAGGGACGCTGCTCACGGTCGTCCAGCAGACGGTACCCGGTGCCGCGGACGGTCTGCAGGGACCGGCGCCGGAACGGGACATCGATCTTCCTGCGCAGTGAGCTGACGCGCACCTCCACAAGGTTGGGATCCCACGCCTCGTCGGGCCAGGCGTGGTGCAGCAGCTCGTGTTTGGAGACCGCCTCGCCCGGGCGGCGAGCGAGCACTTCCAGTACGGCGAACTCACGCGGCGTCAGCTCCACCCGGGCCCCGCCCCGGCGGCAGGTGCGGGAGGCCAGGTCCACCGTCAGGTCGCCCACTGCCAGCACCGGTAGCGCCGCCCCGGGCGCGCGGCGCAGCAGCGCCCGCAGCCGGGCCACCAGCACCAGGTAGGAGAACGGCTTGGTGAGGTAGTCGTCCGCCCCAGTGTCCAGGGCCTCGGCCTGGTCGTACTCGCCGTCCTTCGCGGTGAGCACCAGGACCGGGGTGGAGATCCCCTCGCGGCGCAGCTCAGCGCAGACCCGGTAGCCGTTCAGGCCGGGCAGCATCAGGTCCAGGACGATCAGCGCGTACTCGCAGGTGCGGGCCATCCACAGCCCCTGTCGGCCGTCGTGGGCGAGATCGACGGTGTAGCCCTCGGCGGACAGCCCCCGCTGCAGGGTCTCCGCGAGCTCCCTCTCGTCCTCCACCAGCAGGATCCGCATGCGACCAGGGTGACACAGCGCCGCGCACCGTTCCTGACCGCGCGATCAGGTCGGGTCAGCAAGTAGTCAGCAGGTCAGAGCAACCGTTGTCGGGCATCGACCCCGACCGGAAGGCCCCTCGCCGATGACCCTCCTCCTCGCCATCGAACCCCCAGCACCGCCGGCCGCCCACGCCACCGCTCCTGGCCCGCGCGGGCGCTTCCGCGAGACCACCTGGATCTGGTGTGCGGCACTGGTCCTGTTCGCCGCGTACGCGGCGCTGTCCGTACGCCGCCACCAGCTGCTGCTGACCAGCGGCTACGACCTGGGGATCTTCGAGCAGGCAGTGCGCTCCTACGCCCACGGCCACCTGCCGGTCTCCGCGCTGAAGGGGCCCGGATTCCCGCTGCTCGGCGACCACTTCTCCCCCGTCCTCGCCCTGCTGGCACCGTTCTACCTGCTGTGGCCCTCGGCCGTCCTGCTGCTGGTCGCCCAGGCCGCTCTGCTGGCAGTGGCCGTGGTCCCCCTCGCCCGCTGGGCCCAGCGCACCACGGGCCGGGGCGCGGCGACGGTGGTGGCCTTCGGGTACGGCGCGTCCTGGGGAATCGCCGAGACCCTCGGCTTCGACTTCCACGAGGTGGCCTTCGCCGTCCCCCTGCTGGCATTCTCCCTGGCCGCGCTCGGCGAGGGCCGGATGCGCGCGGCGGCGGCCTGGGCACTGCCGCTGCTGACGGTGAAGGAGGACCTGGGGCTGACCGCCACCGCCATCGGGGGCATCATCGCCTGGCGCGGGGCCCGCCGCCTAGGGGCGGCGCTCGCAGCGGCGGGCCTGCTGGGCAGCGCACTGGAGATGCTGGTCCTCATCCCGGCATTCAACCCCTCCGGCACCTACGGATACTTCGGAACCCTGCCCACGGCGGCCCCCGGCGGATCCGGGCTGCTCCACCTCCTCACCGTCGGTCTGGTCACCCCGGGCGTGAAGACCGGCATGCTGCTGACCCTCCTGGCACCGACCGCCTTCCTCGCCCTGCGCTCCCCCCTGCTGTGGGCCGCCGTACCAACGCTCGCCTGGCGCCTGACCTCAAACAACTCCTTCTACTGGGGAACCGGCTTCCACTACAGCGCCGTACTGATGCCGATCGTCTTCGCCGCCTTCGTCGACACCCTGCAGCGCATGGACCGGCGAGCCAGGCGACACGCACTGGCCGTCAGCGCAGTGGTCACCGCAGCGCTGTTGCCGCAGCACCCCTTCGTCCAGCTCGCCCGGGCCGACACCTGGCGCACCGACCCGCGCATCGCGGCGGCCCACCGCGTCCTGGACCTGATCCCCGACGGGGCCACCGTCGCCGCCGGCAACCGGCTCGCCCCCCAGCTCACCAACCGCGACCAGGTCAGCATCTTCGGGGTCGCAGCCGCCGCCACCGATCCCCAGTGGATCGTGGTCGACACGGTGGACGACGGCGGCTGGCCCGTCTCCACCCGGCACCAGGCCCAACTCGTCGACCAGGCCCTCGCGCACGGCTACACCACTGCCGCCGACCGTTCCGGTTACCTTCTGCTACACCGCTTCCAGGGCTAGCTCGTCCCGTACTTCGCAGGTCGTTGGATCGGATGGAGTCTCCCAGGCGCACTTGGCGGGATCTTGGGTTTCGAACACCAGATGCCCGCCGGGTCGCAGGGCTTCGTAAGCTCCCTTCAGCGTTCGCTGCCACGTGCGCGGAGCGACGATCTCCTGGGCGCGGTTTGCCGTCATGCGGCAGTCATGGTGACGAGGTCCACCTGCAGCGGCGGTAGGGCCGTTGCGTCGCCGCAGACTCAGCGAAACCGATCGCGCCCGGCTTGCTCCGGGCCACCTCGGTGGAGACTCGGGCGGGATCGACACCGACGACCTTGAAGCCGTGATCAGCCAGCAGGAGTGCGAAGACGCCGGTGCCGCAGCCGATGCCTGCCTCGCTTCAGAGGCGGGAACTTCGGTCTCCGGTGACCTTACGTTTCCCTTGACCTCGCGGTGTTCGAAGAGAGATCCCAAACCAGGCGCAGAGTGTTGCCTTCGGGATCCTGCGGCGTGTTCGTCATCTCAAGGTAGGGGGCGACGCTCGCCTGCCATGCGATGGAGACCGGGTTGTCGGTGTCGCCTGCGACGAAGGCCGCGTAGTCGGCCACCTCGACCAGGTGGAAGAGGTCGTGGCCGCTGCGCCAGATGCGCCACTCGGTCACACCGCGGTCGCTGAGGTCCTTGGCGACGGCGGGAGGCACGGTTCGGTGGAAATCCTCGTATGCCTCCTCCATTCCTTCGCGCAGTCTGGTGCGGAGGACGACGGTCTCCGGCTTCGTGTCGTGGAGGGGTTCCTGTGAGGGCGTGGGCGTCATCGCTGCGTCCGTTTCTCGTTTCGGCGGAGGTGTTCGGTTTTCAGCCGGCGGATTGCTCGCGGATGACGGCGGCCCCGCCGGGGGCGAGCGAGAAGCTGCCGTCGGCCTCGCCGCCGCTGAGCAGATCGACTCCATGGCAGTCGATCCGCGCCGGTCGGTCGGTGTGGTTGAGTACGAATAGCCAGCTGCGCTCCCCGTTGAGTCGGCGCACCGCCTCCACCCCTTCGCCCGCTCCGGGCACGCAGGGCGCGCACCCGGCCTCGTCCAACGCCCTGGTGAGCAGGCCATCGAGAGCGGCGGCCTCGAAGCGGGTCGCTGCATATCGGACCAGGCCCCTGCCCACGCGGTGGTGCAGCACGGCAGGACCGCCGGCAGCGGGGCCGTTGGTGAAGGTCACCTCCACCGTCGCGCCGCGCGCTTCGACCCGCTCGGTCCAGAAATGGCCCACGGATCCATCGTCCAGGGCTACCGCGGCGTTCTCGGCGAGCGGGAGGAACTCGTCGATCCGCAGCCCGAGCAGATCCCGAAGCATCCCGGGATAGCTGCCGGGAAGAACCCTGTCCTGGGCGTCCACCACCCCGGAGAAGGGGCCCACCACGACGTGGCCCCCGGCCTGTGTGTAGGCGGTCAGCGCGTCCGCGGTGGACTGCCGCATCAGGTAGAGCGAGGGGACGAGTACCAGGCGGTAGGAGGACAGGTCTGCGGCCGTCATGTTCGCGGAGACGATGTCGCAGGTCACTCCCTGCTTCCACAGCGCCCGGTGCCAGGCCGAGACCTCCGAGGCGTAGCGCATGTCGACGCTGGGCCGGGCGTCCATCTCCAGCGCCCAGAAAGACTCGTAGTCCCACAGCAGGGCCACCTCGCGTTCCACGGTGCTGCCCGCGACCTCCGCGGCGGCGTTGAGGACCGCGCCGAGCTGCTTGACCTCGCGCCAGTTCCTGGTCGCGGTCCCCCCGTGCGGCAGCATCGCCGAGTGCCACTTCTCCACACCCGAGTCCGACTGGCGCCACTGGAAGAAGCAGGCGCCGTCCGAACCGCGCGCGACGTGCGCGAGGCTGTTGCGCAGCAGCTCGCCCGGCCGTTTGGCCACGTTGCGCGGCTGCCACTGGACGGCCGAGGTGGAGTGCTCCATCAGCAGCCAGGGGCGTCCGGCCGCCAGGCCGCGGGAGAGGTCGGCGGACAGGGCCAGGCCGATGTGGTTGTCGGGGTCGGCGGCGACCAGGTAGTGGTCGTTGGAGACCAGGTCCACCTCGGGGGCCCAGCGGAAGTAGTCGACCCACTTGAAGGTGCCGGCCATGAAGTTGGTGGTGACCGGCGTCTGGGGGGCGTAGCGGCTGATCAGATCGCGCTCCGCCCGGTAGCACTCCAGCTGTGCGTCGGAGCTGAAGCGGTAGAAGTCGAGCTGCTGGGCCGGATTCACCCGCCCCGGCGTACTGCCCGGCGGATACACCTGGCTCCAAGCGCTGTAGCGCTGGCTCCAGAAGGACGTCCCCCATGCCTGGTTGAGGTCCTCCAGGCTGCCGTGGCGGTGCATCAGCCAGGAGCGGAAGGCGGCAGCGCTGCTCGGGCAGTAGCAGTGGATGTTGTAGCCGCCGAACTCGTTGCCCACGTGCCACATCACAACGGCCGGGTGGTGCGCATAGCGCTGGGCGAGTTGCTCCACGACCATGGCAGTGCGTTCGCGGTACGCGCCCGAGGAGGCGCAGAAGGCCTGCCGTGAACCGTGCCGCAGCCGGCGGCCGTACTGGTCCATCGGCAGCGCTTCGGGGAAGTTCTCCGAGAACCACGGTGGGGGAGAGGCGGACGGCGTCGCCAGATCGATCCGGATCCCGCCGCTGTGCAGGAGTTCGACGACCTGGTCCATTCCGGAGAAGTCGAAGCGGTCCTGCTCGGGTTCTATCCACGACCAGGCGAACACCCCGAGGGTGACCAGATTGACTCCGGCTTCCTGCATCAGGCGGACGTCCTCCTTCCACACCTGGGGATCCCACTGCTCCGGGTTGTAGTCACCACCGAAGGTGAGCCGGGGTATCCGACCCCAGCCGGAGGCGCTGCGAGGGGGGTCAACGGGCATCGGGGTCTCCAGATCGTTGTACGGAGTCGCTCAGGCGCAATGGCGAGTGGCGGGTACGGGGACGTGGTCAGGGAGCAGTCCCGTCTCCTGGAGTTCGGTCCAGAGATCTGCGGGAATCGGGTGCTGGAAGGCGGCCAGGTCCTGAGCCAGCTCACGGGTGTCGGTGGCGCCGACCAGCACGCATCCGGTGGCCGGGTGGCCGAGCGGGAACTGGGCAGCAGCCGCCAACAGGGGTACGCCGTGGCGCAGGCAGACCTGCTCCAACTCCAGGGCGCGCCGGAGGAGGTGGGCCGGGGCCGGGGCGTAGTCGAACATGGCCGCGCCCCGGGGATCGGCCAGCACGCCGGAGTTGAACACGCCGCCGACCACCACCGACACGCCGCGGTCCGCCGCCATGGGCAGCAGGTCCTGGGCCGCCGAAGTGTCCAGCAGGGTGTAGCGGCCTGCCAGCAGGACTGCGTCGACGTCCGTATCGCGCACGAAACGGGTGAGCGCGGCGCTCTGGTTCATCCCCGCCCCGATCGCCCCCACCACACCCTGGGCGCGTAGTTCGTGCAGGACTGGATAGGCTACGTCGAGCGCTTGGTCCAGGTGGTCGTCCGGGTCGTGCAGGTAGACGATGTCCACCCGGTCCAAGCGCAGCCTGGCGAGGCTCTCCTCCAGGGAACGCAGGATCCCCTCACGTGAGAAGTCGAACACCGCCGTGCCCTCGCGCAGCAGGCGTCCCGCCTTGGTGGACACGACCGGGCGCAGGCCTTCGTAGCAGGCCAGCGCATCGCCCAGACGTCGTTCGGCCAACCCGAGGCCGTAGAGGGGAGCGGCGTCCAGGTACGTCATGCCCGCCGCGAGCGCGTCGTGCACCACGGCGGTGGCCTCCGGGGCGGGGACCGGCCGGTACAGGCCGGCGAGCGGGGCGGTGCCAAGACCGGTCCTGCTGACGTGGACCTGGCTGCGCCCGAGGGTGGTGAGTCTGCTGTGCGTGGTGTTCATCGCTTCCTGGTCTCTTGGTCGACGTCTCTTGGACGACGGCAGTGATGCCGGTGCGGGAGCGCTGGATCGGCCCGCCGGGGCAGCATTGACCGGCCGCATGTCGGGAGCCATCGGCGGCGGGGGAACGGGGTTGAGCGGCGTTCAGTGGGGTGGCGGTCCGCTGCTCGTGCGGACGATGAGATCACTGGCGATCACGGACCGTACCCAGGAGCGCGGTGGGTTCTCCAACTGGTCGATCATCAGGGCGAGGCAGCTTCGTCCGACTTCGGCGAAGTTGTGCCGGACCGTGGTCAGCGGAGGAATCATGTACGCGGCTTCGGGGATGTCGTCGAATCCGATGACGCTCACTTGCGCGGGGACCCGGCGGCCGGCCTCGTTCAGCGCGCGGAGCAGTCCCATGGCCATCTGGTCGTTTGCCGCGAGCACGGCTGTGACCTCGGGATGTCTGGTGATCGCCAGCCCCAGCGCGTAGCCCGAGCCGGCGGTCCAGTCTCCGACCAGGGGAGCGGGTACGGGAGCGCCGGCGTCGCGCAGTGCGGCCTGCCAGCCGCGGATGCGCCCCTCGGCGGCGATGGAGTCCGGCGGGCCGGCGATGTGCCAGACGGTGCGGTGGCCGAGCTGGAGCAGGTGCCGCGTGGCCTGGTGCGCCGCTTGTTCCTCGCCGACTGTGACGACGGGGGTGCCCTCTTCGAAGCTGTGGTCCAGGGTGACCATCGGGACCTTGTGCGGAGCGTCGGCCAGGGCGCGGGCGACCGACTTCTGCGACGCGATCACGATGATCCCGTCGACCGACTGGCCCACGAGACGATCCACGGTCTCCAGCACGGAAGGACGGTCCGGACTTCGCAGGGGGGCCGCGCTGACGAAGTAACCGGCGTCTCGTGCCGCCGCGCAGATGCCCTGCAGGGTCGCTGCCGGACCGTAGCTGGTGGCATCCGAGGTGATCACCCCGAGAGTCCGGGTGCGGCCGGTCACCAAGGCTCGCGCGGTCGGGTTGGGCCGGAAGCCGAGCTGCCGCGCCGCCGCCAGAACCCGCTCCCGGGTCTCCGCGCGGACCTTCGGCTGGTCGTTGAAGACACGGGAGACGGTCTGCTTGGAGACCCCGGCGAGCCGGGCCACATCCATCATGACCGCGCCGGCCCGCCCCCCGGCCTCGGGGGCGCCTGTGTCGGCGTCCGTCATCGCGGGGCGTCCTTCCTCTGCTGGCGGCTTCGAGTCTGTCAGGTACTGCTACTGCTTGAAGAAGAGTGTTACCGAGAACATTCCTCGCGTCAATGGAGCTTGCGGATGGAGGCGGTCACGGCGCAGTGGGCGTGGGGCCCGCTGGCGATGGCGGCAAGGCTCATGCTGGCCGGAACATGGCGTGTGAGCTGTTTCTTTGCTCCGTTCCCGCAGATTCCACAGGTGTGCGAAGCTGTCCGGCCTGACCGGTTCCGCATGATCGGCCGATGACGGTTCCATTGCCTGAGTGTTGCTGCGAGAGGTATTGACACCACAAGTGGTCGCGGTAACACTCGGCGGCACCGGTCGACCTGGAGTCGACACGTCTCCCCGCGCACCGTGCCGTCATCAGGCCGATGCCTCCGGCCGGTATCTCCCGAAAGGATTCCTTCACGATGCCCCACGACCACGCAGCCAGATCCGCTGTGCGTGCCGCTGCCGCAGCCGCTGCAGCAGCCTCCCTGCTGCTGGTGAGCAGCGCCTGCGCCGGCAGCAGCGGCCCGAGCAGCGCCGCGAGCTACACCTCTGACAGCACGGCGACGCTGACCGTACTGACGGACGACACCCGCCAGCCGGCTGTCGAGCAGTACGCCGCGACGCACCCCGCGGTGAAAGTGAAGATCGTGCTTGAGGACTCGACCAGCACGGTCGCCCAGAAGATCGCGCTGGACGACAAGGCAGGGTCCGGCTGGCCGGACGTGGTCTTCACCGGCCAGCCCTCCGACGTCGCCTCGCTCGCCGCCGCCCCGCTGAACTTCGCTGAACCGCTCGGGGACCTCGTCCCGGCTTCCACGCGTGCCCAGTACGCGGATGGAACGCTGGCCAACTGCACCTATGGCGGCAAGGTTTTCTGCCTGCCCAATGACGTTGCGCCGACGGTGCTGTGGGTGAATACGAAGCTGATGAAGCAGTTCGGGTACACGGTGCCCACCACCTGGGCGGCCTACCAGGCGCTGGGCCGGCGCCTGGCCGCCGAGCACCCGGGCTACCTGATCGGCGGCGTCAACGACCGCGACGGCTACGGTGTCTTCTTCGCCTCCAGCGGCTGTGAGAACCGACAGGTGACCGACCCCACCCATGTGAAGATCAACCTGTCGACGGAGAACTGCACCCGCGTCGCGAAGCTGCTCCAACCGCTGGTCGCGAACGGATCGGTGACCACCGCCAGCCCCTGGGACACGTCCTTCGTCGCGAACTACGGCAGCAAGGACAAGCTCCTGATGTACCCGGCAGCCGCCTGGTTCGGTGAGTACGCCTTCAAGGGCACGTACAAGATCCCCAACGGGGAACTGGCCGCCTACACCATGCCGACCTGGCCCGGCTCGAGCACGCAGGTGGCCGGTGCCGAGGGCGGCGGGCTGTGGATGGTCTCCTCGCACAGCAAGAACATGAAGGGCGCCGCCGACATGGTCTCCTGGCTCACCCAGAGCACGGACGCGAAGGGGATCGTCGCCTCCTCGACCCTGCCGGCCTACACCCCCGCGGCCAAGGTCTGGTGCGCGGCCCGCGCCTCCGACGCCTTCTACTCTGCCGACCCGTGCCCCGCGGAGGTCAAGGAGGCGGGGCTGATCTCGCCGACCTTCAACTACATCAGGTTCGAGGCGCAGTTCGACGACTCCTACGCGCAGACCTTCATCAAGGCCGCGAACGCCAAGTCCGACCTGACCGCGTCGCTCACCACCTGGCAGAGCGACCTGGACCAGGCCGCCTCCAATGCCGGCTACCAGGTGCAGCAATGACCGTGGTCGACCGTCCAGCGGCACCTCGGGCCGCTGCCTCTGCCAACGGGGCGCCGCGCCGCTCGCGGAAGCGTACGGCCCGCCGGGCCGGAACCGCGTTCGTGCTGCCCTACGCGGCCTTTCTGCTGGTCTTCGGCATCGTCCCGTTGGTCTACGGCGTCTACGAGAGCTTCGTGGTCACCAGCCCGTTCGGCGGCGACAGCATGGGCTTGGACAACTGGACCAACGTCGTGAGCGACTACCGGCTGGCGCCCGCGATGGAGCACATCGTGGTGTACCTCGTCGTGTTCCTGCCGCTGCTGCTCCTGACCGTGGTTTCCCTCGCGCTGCTGGTCCATGCCCGCAGGGGCAGGTTCGGTGCGGTCATGCGCTTCGTCTACTACCTGCCCGGCGCGGTCACCGGCTCGGCGTCCGTGCTGATGTGGATCTTCATGATCTCGCCCACCTACGGACCCTTCCGGGGTGTGCTGACGGCGATCGGGGTGCACGCCGACAGCGACATCATCGGCAGTGGATGGTTGCCGCTGCTGCTGACCGCCATGGCCGTCGAGGCCGGTGCGGGCGGTTGGATCGTCATCCTCTACGGCGCCCTGCAGTCGATCCCCGACGAGGTGCTGGAGGCCGCGCGGATCGACGGCGCCAACGGCTGGCAGCAGGCACTGCACATCAAACTGCCCATGGTGCGCAAGTACCTGGCCTTCATCGTCATCACGTCCTTCGCCGGCGGCAGCCAGTTGTTCGTCGAACCGCAGCTGCTCTACACGGTGTCCAACGCCGCGATGCCCAAGACCTGGTCGCCGAACCAGCTGTCCTACGCCTACGCGACCGACGAACTCTCCTTCGGCAGAGCCTCAGTGCTCTCCCTGCTGCTGATGGCGATGGGCCTGGCCGCGGCGCTCTACGTGATCTACCGCACCAAGTTCTACCAGGCCGACTAGAGCGGGGAACGATATGGAGAACAAATCCTCCGGCAGCCGTGGACTGTCTGTCAGCGCGCTGGCCAGGGACCTGCTCCTGCTGGCGGCCGCCGTGGCCTTCGCGACCCCGGTCCTGTGGCTGCTGCTCGCCCCGACCAGGACCGGGGACCAGATCAAGCACGGCTCCCCGTTCGGGATCGGCAACCCCGGCAACATCATCAGAGCCTGGAACGACCTGTACCGCTTCGACGACGGCGTCATCGTGCGCTGGATCGAGAACTCCCTTGTCTACGCGGTCTCCAGCGTCGCGCTCAGCCTGTTGCTGTGCATCACGGCCGGCTACGGCCTGGCGAAGTACACCTTCGTGGGCCGCAAGGCCCTGCTGCTCACCACGCTGATCGCGATGATCGTGCCGGCCGCGGCCACGATCCTGCCGCTGTACGTGGAGCTCAGCGCCGTCCATCTGACCGGCACCGTCTGGTCGGTGATCCTGCCGATGGCGTTCTACCCGTGGGGCGTGTACCTGGCCTACACGTTCTTCTCCGGCGGGCTGCCCGACCAACTCCTGGAGGCGGCACGCATGGACGGGGCGAGCGAACTGCGGATCTTCCTCTCGATCGCCCTGCCGCTGGCCAAACCGCTCGCCGCGCTCATCGGCTTCTTCGGCTTCGTCGGCGCGTGGACCAACTACATGCTGCCTTATCTCATGCTCAACGACACCAGTTCCTACCCCCTCCCGGTGGGGCTGGGCGTCCTGCCGCTGGCCGATGTGGTCTCGGGCAATCCCAACTTCTCGCAGGTGACGCTCACTCTGCCCGATGTCGCGCTGGCCGGACTGCTCACCGTCATCCCGATCCTGCTCATGTTCGTCTTCGCCCAGCGCTACCTGACCTCCGCCCGCCTGGCCGGCGCGGAGAAGGGCTGACCCACCCACGAGATCCAGCATTCCAATGGAGGAATCGTGCCTCTCGCCACCCCTATGAGACGCCTGGTACTGCGCATCGTCCTGGCGGTCATCACGCTGACAGCTGCCAACGGCGTCGTACAAATCGCCGGCCTCCCGCTCGCCGCGGCGGCCGGTACGACGTACTACGTTTCCACCAGCGGCAGCGACAGCAACAGCGGAACGTCAACCAGCACGCCGTTGCGG
Source organism: Streptacidiphilus sp. EB103A (assembly GCF_041261405.1). NCBI lineage: Bacteria > Bacillati > Actinomycetota > Actinomycetes > Kitasatosporales > Streptomycetaceae > Streptacidiphilus > Streptacidiphilus sp. EB103A. The sequence continues at coordinate 79,706 of NZ_JBGCAQ010000022.1, forward strand.
ACAATTCAGAAGTGCGCCGATATCGCGGTAGCCGGCGACAGCTGCCTGGTCATGGCCGGTGCCTACCACGAGACGATCACCCCGGCCAACTCGGGCACCAGTTCCGCGCCCATCACCTTTGCCCCCTACAACGGAGCCGCGGTCACCGTCGACGGCGCCGACGCCGTTTCCGGTTGGACGCAGTATTCGACCAACGTCTACGTCGCCAGTGCGCACCTCCCGGTGAGCAACGAAGCCGCAGTCAGCGCAACCGGCCTGGAAGCGAACCAGGTCTTCGTCAACGGCACGATGCTGCCGGAGGTGCACTGGCCGGCGGTCGCCGGCGCCGATCCGTCGCATCCTGCGACGTCGGTCGCCGACGCCACCTCGTCGACGGGCGTTATCGGCGACGCGAAGATGCCGAACATCAACTGGACCGGCGCGATCGTCCACTGGTACAACGCCAAGGCATGGTCGGACCAGTCGGGTGTGGTCACCTCCTACGCCGACACCACCGAGCCGACGATCACCTTCAGCCGGAGCAACAGCGGCGACACCGCGGGCTCCGGTGCCCACTACTACCTCACCGGCGGCAACAACGGCCTGGCCGCGCTGACCAGCGCCGGACAGTGGTGGTACGACTGGGCCAACTCCAAGCTCTACGTCTGGACGCCCAAGGGCGACAGCCCGTCGAACTACACCGTCGAAGCCCGGCAGCGCAAGAACGGTTTCGACCTCAGCGGTCGGTCGTACGTCAATGTCACGGGCCTGAACCTGCTCTCGTCGACCGTCCTGACGTCGAGCACGAGCAGCCACAACACACTCGATGGCATCACCGCGCAGTACCTCAACCAGTTCTACACCTCGACCAACGACCCGAACGAGACCAGCGGCGGGTGCGGCATCTACTGCACGCACGCGTCGTACACCGGCATCCTGCTGCAGGGATCGTACGAGACGTTGGAGAACAGCACGATCGCCTACACCGCGGGCAACGGAGTCCTGATCAGAGGCGCCAACATGACGGTGACGAACAACCTGATCCACGACACGGACACCAGCGGTACCTACAACGCGGCCGTCAAATGGCTGGCGTACAACACCAGCGACGTCGACAGCTTCACAATCTCGCACAACACGATCTACAACACCGGTCGGGACGGGATCGACTCGTCACTGGTGACGGCAGCGGACAGCACCTCGCAGATCTCGTACAACAACGTCTTCGACTTCGGTCTGCAGACCGCGGATCTGGGCGGAATCTACACGGTCAACGCCAGCAACAACGGCAACGGGACCAGCATCGACCACAACTGGGTCCACGACGCCACGACGGTGATCAGCTCCAACTACGCCGCCGGTGTCTACGTCGACAACTCGGCCAACGGATACACCGTCCACCACAACGTGGTCTGGAACGTCGGCACCGGCATCACCATCAACGGCAGCGGTGGCGACCAGACATCACGCAACAACCTCATCTACAACAACACAATCGGGCCGGTGCCGTGGCACAGCATCGGGGGGCTGTCCAGCAGCTCCACCGGCACGGTGATCGAGAACAACATCCTCGGCTACAGCTCGATCGCCGCGGACACCTCCGCCTCGCACGCGACCATGACCGACAACCTTGCGGTCACCACACAGCCCGGCACGCTCTTCACCGACCCGGTCAACGGTGACTTCCACCCGCTCTCGACCGCGTCAGCGGCCATCGACAAGGGTCAGGTCATCCCCGGGATCACCGACGGCTACGTGGGCTCCGCGCCCGACCTGGGGGCCTACGAGTACGGCGGGACCGACTGGTCACCGGGGTGCAGCCTCATCGGCTGCGTCACGAGGCTCTCGACCTCGACCTACACGGCGATCAGCGCGGGCGGAGGCGCCTCGGGCGCGTACGTGGCCGACACCGACTACGCTTCCGGCGGAGGCACCAACTCGACATCGCATGCCGTCGACACCAGCGCTGTCACCAACCCCGCGCCGCAGTCGGTCTACCAGCACGAGCGCTACGGCAACTCCACCTACACCGTTCCCAATCTGGTCGCGGGAATGAACTACACGGTCCGGCTGCACTTCTCCGAGAACTACTTCAACGCCGCAGGAAAGCGCAGCTTCAACGTGAGCATCAACGGCACACAGGTGCTCACGAACTTCGACATCTACGCCACCACGGGCGCCGAGTACAAGGCTGTCGTCCAGCAGTTCACCGCTGTGCCCAACGCCGACAAGGCGATAGTCGTGACCTTCACCTCGGTGACGGACAACGCAAAGGTCGACGGGATAGAGATCGTCCCGCAGAGCCTCTCCGTGAACGCCGGCGGCAGCGCGACCGGCTCGTACCAGGCGGACATGTCGTACATGTCCAGCAACACCACCGCAGCAGCTTCCACGACCAGCACGGTCACCACCACCGGGGTCACCAGTCCGGCGCCGCAGGCCGTCTACCAGAGCAACCGCTACGGCACGACGGTCGCCTACCTGGTGTCCGGATTCAAGTCGGGTGCCTCGTACACAGTGCGGCTGAACTTCGCGGACAACTACTACAACGCGACTGGCAAGCGAGTCTTCACCGTGGACATCAACAACGTGCCCGCGCTGACGAACTTCGACATAGTCGCCGCGGCCGGCGGCGAGAACGCCGCTGTCGACGAGACGTTCACGGCCACCGCGAACGCCAGTGGCCAGATCATGCTCAATGCCTTCGCCTCGCTCGACCACGCGCAGTTCAACGGCTTCGCCATCACGGCCCAGTAGACCCGCAGTCGGCGAACATCCCCCCGGCGGGCCGCCCGCCGGGGGAGGGTCCCTGTGCCGAATGCAGGGGGCCGGGACGGTGTCGCCCCGGCCCCCTGGATGAGTGGCTGTCTTTCGGATGGGATGGCCGCCTTGGGTTCTCGCGAGGTCAGAAGCCCGCGACGCCCCAGGACGTGGCGGTGTAGCTGCCCGGCCCGAACTCCCAGCCGGCCATGATGCTGTTGAGGTACTGCGCGCTGGTGAAATAGCCGCCGTTGATTCCCCAGTTGAAGAACGGGGTGAGGCTGCCGGACCACCAGCCCGACTTGCTGGTGTCCAGGTAGCTGATGGTGTGGCTGACGCCGTCCGGCCAGTTGTACTCGTAGATGTTCCAGGTGCGGCCGCCGAGGCTGACATTGGTCGCGGTCGGGACCGCGTTGCCGTTGGCGTCGTAGGAGCTGGCCAGCGGCTGGGTGTTCGACCAGTTGAGCCAGATCATCAGCTCGTTGCGGGAGTTGCGGTTGGTGGGCCCGGCGGTCGGGTCGATGAAGATGTCGTACGTGGCGTCGTAGTACGAGCCCGAGGCCGGGGACGACGTCTGGGAGAACCAGGTCGTGTTGCTGGAGCTGATGGCGCTGAGCTTCTTCGGGAGCGTGGTCACCGGGGAGGTGTTGCCCCAGTCCTCGCCGTCGAACATGGCGACGAAGCCGGTGCCGGTCGAGGAGTTCACACCCCACGAGTTGTCGTTGGTGTACCAGGTCGAAGCGCTGCCTCCGGTGTTGTAGTACTTGAAGTAGTACGTGGCCGAGGCGGCCATAGCCGAGTTCGGCACGGTGAAGACGAGGGCCAGCGCCGCGAGCAAGGCGGCCCAGCCGATGCGGAACTTCATCAATCCTCCTGCAGTGAGGTGGCACAGAGAAATGAATCGATGGAGGAGATGGCCGTCATGGCAGTTCGCTGCCATGACGACCTGGACGGCGTCACTTGGTGTCGCCGTAGATGACTCCGCGTCCGTTGGTCCCGAAGTAGACGCGGCCGTAGACCCGCGGGTCTCCAGTCATGGTGTTACCGGTCCAGGCGTACTGGTGCCGGTCGTCGTTGATGCGAATCCAGCTCCGGCCGGCGTCGTCGGACCTGAAGATGCCGCGCACGCCGTTGATCTTGGAGCTGGTGTAGACAGCGGGATAGGAGGCGCCCGGCGCGGCCTTGCCGAAGCCGACCACGTCGCCCTCGTCCACCGCGTCGGACCTGGTGAACGATGCCCCGGAGTCGGTCGACCGCCACAGCCCGTACGGCGTGGGGGTGGTGGATTTGCTGGTGCCGCCGGCGAGCCAGATGTCGCCCTCGTGCCCAGGCGCCGGCTTGAACCGGACATTGCCCGAGGTGGGCAGGCCGGTCGCCGCCGTCGCCGTGAACCTGTTGCCGCCGTCCGTGCTGACGTAGAAGACGCCGGCGTCGTAGGCGTAGAACTTCGCCGGGTTCACCCTGTCCGAGCGCACCGGAACTCCGTTCGCCAGCCCGGTCGATGCCGTCCAGGTGGCACCGCTGTCGCTGGACCAGCTGACCGGTGCGCCGGCTGGAGACCAGACGATCCGCTTGCCGTCCGCGCTGACGGCGACGGCCTGGTCGTCGACTCCGGGCCCCGTGACGCCGGACGGCTCACTGCCCGACGGTGTCCAGGTGTCGCCGCTGTCCGTGGAGATGGCGAAGTGCTGGGTCCAGCCGCTGGTGGGACTGCCGACGCGCACGATGACGTGTGGCGCCAGCTGCGCGTAGTCCAGGGCCGGTGTGGCACCGAAGGTCGGGGTGTCGTACATCTTCGGTGCCTTGTGGAGATCCGTGTGCCGGAAACCGCCGACGTCGCCGACGCCTGAGAAGAGGTGCGCCGCGCCGGTCGGCGGGCTGATCACACAGCCGACCGAGGTCTCCTCCAGGCCCTGGGCCCGCACGGTCAGATGCACCGTGGCGCCGCTGTCCCAGTCGGTCAGGTTGTCCGCTCCGTAGATCGTCGCGCCGGTTCCGTAGAGAAAGTGGCCGGAGTCGGAAGGGTCGATCTCGACGGACTCCATCATCCAGCCCAGCTTGGGGGCCATCTCGGGGAGCGACGGTGAGGCGTTCCAGGCCAGCCAGGGGGCGGTGGAGATGTCCATGTCGTAGCGGAGGGTCCGGTCGGGGTAGGTGCCCCAGTCCCACGCCCGGGTCCAGCTCGCGCCGCCGTCGGTGGATCGGAAGAGGATGCAGTCGGGGTACCAGTCGACCTGGGTGGACACCATCAGGGTGTTCGGGTTCTGCCGGTCGATGGTGAGGCCGCTGTAGCCGAAGGTGTCGTTGTCGCTGGTGGACGGGACCGGGCTGATGCAGGTCCAGGTGTCGTTGGCGGTGTCCAGTTTCCATACGTCGCCCTTGGAGCCGTCGTACGGGCCGGCGGTGTTGCTGGTCGCCAGATAGAGGTAGCCGCCGACGTGGTCGAAGACCGCCTTGTGCGGGATGTAGCCGGTGGGCTGTCCGGGCACGCGCGCCCAGGTCGCTCCCGCGTCGGTGGACCGGTACAGGATGTTGTCGGTGTCGGCGACGGTAACGTACAGGGTTCGGGTGGCCCTGCCGGCCTTGCCGGTTCGCTTGTCGAAGAGGACCTGCAGCACGCCGAGGTTGTCGTTGCTGTACCCGCTGGTGTCGGTTGGGTCGGGAGTGAAGTTGCCGACGTTGGGGAAGTTGGTCACCTGCGCGAGGGTTTTGCCGTAGTCGGTGCTCCGCCACAGCCCGTAGCCGCCGCGCACTCCGAGGTAGAGGATTCTGTTGCCGCTGGGGTCGACGGCCAGCCGCTCGCCGATGCCGCGGCCGGGCATGTTGCCGCCGAGCCGGAACGGCAGGCGAGTGGTCTGCCAGCTGCGGCCCCGGTCGGACGAGCGCAGGATCGCCGCCGGGTTCGGGTCCCAATCGGGATTCGTGTAGGTGCCCGCCGCCAGGTAGACCCGGTCGGGATCGACCTCGTCGGTGGCGATGCTGATGATGCCGGTGTGTCCGTACTCGTCCCAGCCGATCCAGTCGGTGAGGGGAATCCATCGCTTGGCCGCAGTGTCGAAGCGGTAGGCGCCGCCGATGTCGGTGCGGGCGTACACCAGCCCGGGTTCGCTCTGGTTGAAGATGATGCCGGGGACGAAGCCGCCGCCGACGATCTCCGCGTTGCGGAAGGTGTACGGCGCGCATCTCGCGCTCGTGGCGGTGCGGGCGGATGCGGCGCGGGCGGATGCGGTGGGACCGAGCAAGGGGAACGCTGCTGCGGATGCGCCGGCTGCCAGCAGCGCTCGGCGGGAGAAGTGCGGGGTGGGGGGCATGGCGGGGTCCTGCCTTTCCGGTGTGGGCCCGCACTGATCACGAGAACAGTGGGCCATCGGCTCTGGGTATGGCTGACGGGGGTCGGGGCCCGCTGCGGGCGGTGTCAGTCGTGGCGCAGGACCGCCGCGCCATGGGCGGGGAGTGTCAGCCCGCGCGGGCTGACCGGCTCGTCGGTGAGCAGGTCATGGCCGGTGACGGGGAGGTGCCTTGCGGTGTCACCGTGGTTGAGGAGGAACAGCCAGCTGCGGCCGTCCTGGGCGTGGCGGCGTACGGCCTCGACGTTCGGCGGAAGACCGGCGATCTCGGGACCGACCCCCGCGGCTGCGCGTACTCGGCCGAGCAATGCTGCGTAGTGGTCGTCCTCCAGCCGGGTGGACAGGTACCAGGCGCTGCCCCGTCCGAACTGATGGCGTGTCACCGCCGGTCGGCCCGCGAGCATGCCGGAGGCGTAGGAGGTGATCGAGGTGGCGCCTTCCAGACGCAGCGACTCGCTCCAGTCCATGCCCCTCGTTCCGTCGGAGAGCATGAGTGCCTGTGAGGCTGCCAGCGGCCGGTACTCCTCCACGCGGATGCCGAGGGCCGCGCGGAGCGGGGCGGCCGGGTAGCCCCCGAGCCTGGCCTGGTGGTGCTCGTCCACCGCTCCGGCGAAGTGCTCGACGAGGAGGGTGCCGCCTTGCTCGACGTACCGGCGCAGTGCGGAGGCCGACGCGTCGGACAGCAGGTAGAGACTGGGGGCGACCACGAGCGGGTAGCGGACCAGGTCGTCTCCCGGGTGTGCGAAGTCCGTGGTGACGCCGGCGTCCCACAGTGCACGGTGGGCCCGTCGGAGGCTGTCGTGATGGCTGGGTCCGGTGGGCGGTAGCCCGCGGGTGTCCAGTGCCCACCAGACGTCCGCATCGTGCAGCACCGCCGCGCGGGCCCGCACGATGGAGCCGGCGACTTCGCCCAGCCGTGCCACGGCGGCACCGGTGGCGCGTGCCTCGCGGAAGATGCGGGTGTCCGGTCCGGCGTGCGGGACGATCGCCGAGTGCCACAGCTCGGCCCCCGTCCTGGACTGGCGCCACTGGAAGAACAGCGCGCCCTCCGAACCGCGAGCGATGTGCCCCAGGGTGTGCCGCAGGATGTCGCCGGGCTCCTTGCCGAGCGTGCCGTCGGGTGTGTGGACGGTGCTGGTGCCCTGCTCGATCAGCAGCCAGGGCTTGCCCGCTCCGAACGAGCGGGCCCGGTCCGCGCCGAAGGCGGTGTCGGCGCCGGCCTCGACCCCCGGCGCGACCGGATAGTGGTCGATGCCGACGAAGTCGACCTCGCGGCCGAACTTCCACAGGTCGAGAACCTGGTACCCGGGTAGCATCAGGTTGGTGGTCACCGGCCGGTCGCTGTGTGCGCGAATCGCCTCGCGCTGCTCGCGGTAGGCGGTCAGCGTCTCGTCGGAGAAGAAGCGGCGCCAGTCCAGGGTGTGGCCCGGGTTGTGGTGCCACTGCGTCGCGCGCGGCGGCAGGATCTGCTCCCAGGTGTTGTAGCGCTGGCTCCAGAACGCGGTTCCCCAGGCGTCGTTGAGGGCGTCCAGGGTGCCGTACCTGCGGTGCAGCCAGACACGGAATGCCGCCGCCGCCTGGTCGCAGTGGCACACCGTCGCGTACTCGTTGTGTACGTGCCACATGCATACCGCGGGATGGTCCCCGTAGCGCTCGGCCAGAGCGTCGGCGATGGCGGTGGCGGCGCGCCGGTAGGCCGGTGCCGCCAGGCAGTAGGTGTCACGGCTGCCATGGGTGAGCCGGGTGCCGTCCGCGGTGACCGTCAGGGCTTCGGGGTGGGCCAGGGTGAACCAGGGCGGCGGGGAGGCGGTGGGTGTGGCCAGGTCCACGGCGACGCCGGCCGCATGCAGCCGGTCCAGGTGGGTGTCCAGCCAGCCGAATTCGTACCGGCCCTCCTCGGGTTCGAGCAGCGCCCATGAGAACACGCCGACCGTGACCAGGTTGACCTGCGCTTCGCGCATCAGCAGGTCGTCCTCCTTCCAGACCTGCTCGCTCCACTGCTCCGGGTTGTAGTCGCCGCCGAAGGCGAGACCGCCGAGACGTTCGGTGATGCGGTGAACCATGATGCGTCAGCCTTTGATCGCGCCGGTGAGCATGCCTTTGGCCAGGTGCTTCTGCAGGAAGGGGAACGCGGCGACGACGGGGAGCAGCGTCAGTACGACCACCGCCATCTGGAGCGACAGCGGCGCCGTCTGCGACTGGCCGTGGCCGAAACCGGAGTTGGTCTGCCCGGGCATGTTGAAGCCGAGACTGACGTACTGGTACAGCACGTACTGGAGGGGCCACTTCCCGCTGTCGAGCGGCATGTAGAGCATCACGTTGAAGAAGGAGTTCCAGTAGCCGACGGCGTAGAACAGCGTGACCACCGCGGTGACTGCGCGTGAGGTGGGCAGCACCACCGACCACAGGATGCGCCATTCGCTTGCGCCGTCCATCCTGGCGGCGTCGATCAGTTCCGTGGCCGTGCCTGCGTAGAAGGCGCGCAGCACGATGATGTTGAACACGTTGACCGCGCTCGGCACGATCAGCGCCCAGTACTGGTCGTATCCGCCCAGTCCCACGACCATCAGGTAGCTGGGGATCAGCCCGGCGCTCACGAACATGGAGACGATCAGCAGCATCAGGATCGTGCGGTGACCCAGCGAGCCCGTGCGGGACAGCCCGTAGGCGCACAACACCGAGATCACCATCGAGAACAGGGTGCCTACGACAGTGATGGCGAGGCTCACCAGGAGCGCCTGGGCGACAGGGCCGCCCCGCAGGATGGTGTCGTAGGCGTTCAGGCTCAGGCCGTTCGGTATCAGGACCATGCCCCCGGCTGTGTTGATCGCCGACGGGCTGGACAGACTGGTGATCACCACGGACCACAGCGGCACCAGGATGACGAGCAGGATGACGACGAGGACGGCTCCCTTTCCGGCCTGGCCGGCGGCGGAAGGCGGTTCCTCCCACACCGGGCGGTTGGGGTTGCGGCGGCGGGCAGCCGTCGTGGCTGCGATCGACGTGGTCATCGGCGGTACAGTCCGTCCTCGCCCAGGGCGTGTGCGAGCTTGTTGGCGCCCCACAGCAGTAGCAGCGAGATGACGCTCTTGAAGATGCCGGCGGCCACGCCGTAGCCGTAGTTGTTGGTGGCGATGCCGTAGTAGAAGGAGAAGGTGTCGAGCACGTCGGCGGCATCGTGCCCGACCGCGGCCCGCTGGATGAGTAGTTGCTCGAATCCGATGCTGAGGATGTTGCCGAGGCGAAGTACCAGCATCAGCACGGTGACGGCGCGGATTCCCGGCAGCGTGATGTGCCACATGCGGCGCCAGCGGTTCGCGCCGTCCACGGCCGCCGCCTCGTAGAGGTTCTGGTCGATCCCCGCGAGCGCGGCGAGGAAGACGATGATGCCCCAGCCCGAGTCCTTCCACACGACCTGGGAGGTCACCAGCAGTTGGAAGGTGTGCGGGTTGGTCATGATGTTCCACGGCGTCATGTCGTGGTTGCGCAGGAACTGGTTGAGGAGTCCGGCTCCTCCCAGCATCTGTTGGAACAGGGTGATCGTCAGGACCCAGGAGAAGAAGTGGGGCAGGAGGGTGACCGACTGGATGACTGAGCGGATCCGGGTGCTCAGCACCGAGTTGAGCAGCAGCGCGAGCAGGATCGGCACCGGGAAGAACAGCATCAGCTGGACGACGCTGAGCTCCAGGGTGTTCGTCAGGGCCTGCCAGAAGAGAGGATCGCCGAACAACTGGCGGAAGTTGTCCAGTCCGATCCACTCGCTGTTGATCACTCCGACGAGTGGGTCGTAGTACTTGAAGGCGACGATGTTCCCGAGGATCGGGACGTAGTTGAAGACCAGCAGCAGGACGACGACCGGCAGGGTCATGAAGATCAGGGACTTGTCGCGGCGTATCCGTATCCGCACGGTGAGCTTCCGCCCGGCGTCCGCCGGGCTCGCCTTGCGTCCGGCGGATTTCCGCCGTGGCTCGTGACGCGGGCTGTGCGCGCTGTCTTCGGCGACTTTAGTGGGCACTCTCTCTCCTGAGGTCGGCTGGATCCGTCCGGGACGCGGTCTCCGTCGCGCCGGCGGCCTGGTCACGGCGTGCCGATCCGCGCGCCGCCCTACTGGCCGGTGCCGTACTTGGCGAGGACGTCGTCCTGGTACCAGCCCACCAGCTGGTCACCGCCGTTGCGCTGCCAGGTGCTGACCGCGTCCTGGAACGCCGAGACGGGCTTGAGGCCGTGAATGACGGACGTGATGGTGTCCTCGACGGCCTGCGCCGATTCGGCGGCGCTGTATCGGCTGGGGACCGTGAAGTTCAGGTTCCAGAAGACCGGCTTGGTCGCATACGGCGCGGTGGCCTTGAGCCAGGCGCAGATCGCTTTGGTCATCTCGGGGTAGCCCGGGTTGTTCACGGTGTTCGGGCACGCCGCCAGGAAGGGGTAGGTGGCCTGCTGGACGGTTGACTGCCCGGCGGCAGTCGCGGTGGGAACCCCGTTGACCAGGTTGTAGTCCACGCCTTTGACACCGTAGATGGACATCGTGTACTCGGCCGAGCCCCACGGCGCAGCGAGGTAGTTGGCCACGGCGAGCAACTCGCGTATCTGGCTCGGCTTAAGGCGCGCGTTGAGGTAGCTCACGAACTGGGTTCCCGAGCCGATGTAGATGTACGGCTTGGAGTTGCCGTCCGCGGCGAAGACCGGGAGCAGGCCGCGCTGGTACTTCTTGTTCGCGGCCTGACCCGACTGCGCGTCTCCGACGCCCCAGGCGCCCATGCCGTCGCCCGCGATGAGGGTCTTGCCGGCGTAGAACCGGGTCTTGCCGTCATTGACGTCGCCGGCCAGCGCGTCCGGGTTCATGAGACCGGACTTCGCCAGCTTGTAGTGCCAGGCGAGGGCCTCGAGGATCTCCGGTGTCTGGTACTTGTGGACCAGTTTGCCGCCGTCCACCCGGTACTTCTGCGGCACTCCGAACGCGCAGTTGAAGTACGTCCAGATGTCGTCGAACGCCCAGCGCCCCGCCTTGGCGTCGGTGAGTTCCTTGCCGACGCTCATCAGATCGGCCGCGGACTTGACGTCGGCGGCGGCGATGCCGTGGTCCTGGAACACGTCCTGCCGGTAGAAGAGGAGCTGGCCGAAGCCTGTGCCGGTGGTGAAGCACGGGATGCCGTAGACCTTGTCCTCCCAGGCACCGGACATCCAGCCGCTGCTGGGGATGGCTGCCAGGTTGGGGTACTCCTTGACGTTGTCGCCCGAGAGGTAGGGCGTCAGGTCGGCCAAGTGCTTGCCCACCAGCTCACCGGTCTGGACCTGGCCGTTCATCCAGTTGGGGATCTGTACCCAGTCCGGGAGTTTGTCGGCGGCGGAGAGCGTGGCCAGGGCGGTGGCGTAGGTGTTTCCATTGCCGGGCTGCATGGTGATCGTGGTGCCCAGCGCCTTGGACATGGCCTGGTAGTACTGGTTGTCGGCGGCCGGGATGGTGCCCCATATCGGTGTGCTCGACGAGTAGCGACCCCCCGTCCCCGGAGTCTTCTTCACCGTGGTGACGGGCTCGGAGGGATAGGCGAGGTAGCCCGGTTCCGTGACCGAGCCGTTCGGGAATACGACGGAGGGGATGTCGGCCGTGCCTACCGTGCTGGGTACGTAGTCGGGCAGTGCCGCGGCCAGGCCCTTCTTGCTGCTTGTGCCGCCTTTGCCGCTGCCTGAGGCGCCTCCGCCGCACGCGGACAGCAGCGGCGTGCCGAGCGCGGCGGCGCTGACGCCGAACGCGGTGTTGCGGAGGAGGGTCCGGCGGCTGGGGCCGGAGGGTGAGGAATGCGGAGCCATGATGGTCACACCTTTCACCAATTAAGGATCTTCTTCGAAACCCGGACGGTGACGCGGATGTCTTCTTCGAGGCGATCGCCGTTGCGGCGGCGAGCGAGGAACGACGTCCTCGGATTTCGCCACCTTGTCCCTGGCTTTGTGCGCATCCAGCCACTTGAAGCGGTTCAGTGCCGAATGGAAGTTACAGCGGCGTGAAGTACGTGGCAAGGGTGGGTGCATTGTAAATCTCCAGGATGCACGCAACCTTGACGGCCCCAGGGGGCGCTGCCAGGGTAGAACCGGTTCAATTTCCCTTCTAGTGCTGCGACGGTCCCACGTGTCTGGATCTCCATCCGAAACCGACTCCCCCCTCCACCCCGCGTGGTGGAACCCCGTCATCCCCGGGTTCCACCCGGATCCGAGCGTGTGTCGGGTCGGTTCCGACTACTACCTGGCCTGTTCCAGCTTCGAGTACTTCCCGGGTGTGCCGATCTTCCACAGCCGCGACCTGGTGCACTGGACCCAGATCGGCAACGTGCTCGACCGGCCGAGCCAGCTGCGTCTGCCGCCTGAGAAGGGTGCCTACGGCGGGATCTACGCCCCGACGCTCCGACACCACGACGGCACTTTCCACCTGATCGTCACGAATGTCAGCGACGGCGGGAACCTGCTGGTCACCGCAGCCGACGCGGCCGGCCCTTGGTCCGAGCCGCTCGCGCTGCCGGAGGTGCCGGGCATCGACCCCGACCTGGCCTGGGACGAGAGCGGTGACTGCTGGATCACCATCGCAGGCGTCAGCCAACTGCGGGTGGACCTGGCCACCGGAAAGCTGCTCAGCGAGCTCAGCAGGACCTGGTCCGGCACGCCGGGCGCCACGGCACCCGAGGCCCCGCACCTGTACCACATAGGCGATTACTGGTACCTGATGATCGCCGAGGGCGGCACCGAGCGCGGGCACTCGGTCTCGATCGCGCGTGGTCCGCGACCCGACGGCCCCTTCGAGCCGTGCCCGGCCAATCCGATCCTCACCCACCGCGGAGTCGGCAGCCCGGTCCAGAACACCGGGCACGGCGACCTGGTAGAGGGCCCCGACGGCTCCTGGTGGATGGTCCTGCTGGGGGCGCGGCCGCAGGGCGCCTGCCCGAGCTGGCACGTGCTCGGCCGGGAGACCTTCCTGGCACCGGTCGCCTGGGTGGACGGCTGGCCGGTCGTCGGCGAGCTGGCCCTGGCCATGGACGCGCCCGGCTGGCCGCTGAAGCCGGCCGCCGAAGAACCGGTCCGCGAGGACTTCGACCCCGGCCCGCTGCATCCTCGCTGGATCTCGCTGAGGTCCCGCGACGTGGAGACCTGCGACACCGGCACGCGACCCGGCTGGCTGACCCTGCGCGCGCGTGGCGGCTCCCTCGACGCCCCGGACGTCACCTTCCTCGGCCGCCGTCAACAGCACCACACCTGCACGGTGCGGACGCTGATCGATCCGGCGGAGGGGCGCGGCGGGCTGGCCGTGCGCCTCGACGAGGACCACCACTACGAGATCGAGGCCGACGGGCGCGAAGTCCGGGTCCATGCCCGGATCGGCCCGCTGCGCACCGTGGTCGCGGTCGCAGAGGTCGGCGAGGGACCCGTGGCCCTCGGCATCAGGATGCTGCCGCCGGAGCACGCGCCCGAACCCTGGGTCATCCCACTCAATCCGGTCACCCTCGGCTTCGAACAGCCGGACGGCGCCTTCCACCCGCTCGCCACGCTCGACGGACGGTACGTGTCCACCGAGGTCGCCGGCGGCTTCACCGGCCGCGTCCTCGGCCTGTACGCCGCCGAGGGCACCGTCCACTTCGACTGGCTGGACTACACGTGCTGACCGCAGCCGATCCGGCGCTCCTCGCATTCTCCGCAGGCGGCGTCAGCCTGGTGATCGATGTCGGCGGCACCGTGCTCCCCCGGGTGCTGTACTGGGGCGGCGAACTCGGCCTGCCGGCCGGGCCTGTCGACGCCTCGAACGCGGTGCTCGGCTGGAGCCCGCAGTCCCCGGCCGTCCCGCTGATCCCGCTGCAGTCCGTCGACTGGGTGGGCCGACCAGGGCTCCAGGGCGATCGCTCCGGCCAGTGGCCGCACCCCCGGCTCCTCCTCACCGAGCCGGTCGCGCACCGCACGGAACCGGACGGAGGCTTCCACCTCACCGTGCACGCGGCCGACCAGGAGGCGGGCCTGGACATCGTGGTCGAACTCCGACTGACCCCGCAGGGCTTGATCCAGCTGCGCTCCACCCTCACCAACACCGGCGAGGACGTCTGGAGCCTCGCGGCGCTGCGCGCCATGCTGCCGTTGCCCGACGCCGCCGAGGAACTGCTCGACTTCACCGGCCGCTGGGGCCGGGAGCGCACTCCGCAGCGCAGCAGGCTCGTCGACGGCGCCCACCTGCGGGAGACCTGGCAGGGCAAGCCGGGCCACGACGCGCCGACCCTGCTCGTCGCGGGCACTCCGGGCTTCGGGTTCCGGCACGGCGAGGTCTGGGCGGCACACGTGGCCTGGAGCGGGGACACCGAGCTCTACGCCGAGCGCTTCGCCGAGCGGACCGCCGTCCTCTGCGGGGCCGAGCGGCTGCTGCCCGGTGAGGTACGCCTCTCCGCTGGTTCCCGCTACCGCACTCCCTGGGTCCACTTCGCCTACTCCCCGGACGGACTCGACGGGATCGGCGACCGCTTCCACGCCCTCCTGCGGGCACGCCCGCAGCATCCTAAGACGCCACGCCGGGTCCACATCAACAACTGGGAGGCGACCTACTTCGATCACGATCTCGACCGGCTGATGGATCTCGTAGGCCTCGCGGCGGCGGTCGGCGCCGAGCGCTTCGTCCTGGACGACGGCTGGTTTTGCCACCGCCGCGACGACCGGGCCGGTCTCGGCGACTGGTTCGTCGACGAGACCGTCTACCCCGACGGACTGCATCCGCTCATCAAGCACGTGCACGGCCTCGGCCTGGACTTCGGGCTCTGGTTCGAGCCGGAGATGGTCAACCCCGATTCCGACCTGTACCGGCAGCACCCGGACTGGGTGCTGGCCGCCCCCGGCCGGCTGCCGTCCGAGGCCCGCAACCAGCACATCCTGGACCTCGCGAACCCCGATGCCTTCGCCTACGTCCTGGGGCGGATCGACGCGATTCTCACCGAGTATCCGATCGGGTACGTGAAATGGGACCACAACAGGCCGCTGATGGCGGCGGTGCACCAGGGCGCGGCCGGCGTCCACGCGCAGACCCTCGCCGTCTACCGGCTGATCGACACCGTGCGGGACCGGCATCCGCACCTGGAGATCGAATCCTGCTCGGGCGGTGGCGCCCGTACCGATCTGGGCATGGTGCAGCGCACCGACCGGGTGTGGGCCTCCGACAACCTGGACGCCGTCGACCGCCAGCGCATCCAGCGCTGGACCGGCCTGCTGCTGCCGCCCGAACTGCTCGGCACCCATGTCGGCCAGGGCTTCACCCACGCCACCGGCCGCGCCCAGTCCCTCTCGCTGCGCTGCGCGACCTCCTTGTTCGGGCACGCCGGCATCGAATGGGACCTTGGCGCGTGCACGCCGGACGAACTCGCGGAACTCACCGACTGGGTCGCCGCGTACAAGCGCCTGCGGCCCCTGATCCATACGGGGCGCAGCGTGCGCCCCGATCTGCCGGACGAGTCCGCGCTGCTGCACGGGATCGTGGCCGCGGACCACAGCCGCGCCGTGTTCACGTACGTCCAGCTCGAACCCGCCACCGCGTGGAAGCCGCGGCGACTGCCGCTTCCCGGCCTCGACCCGGACACGGTCTACCGGATCTCGGTGACCCCGGAACTCGCCCGGTACACCGGGTCCGGCCGCGAGCTGTCGAACAGCCCCGTCACCGCGCAGGGCCGGGTACTCGCCCGCCTCGGCCTCGGCGTTCGGCCGCTGCCTCCTGGCGAGGCCCTCGTCTTCGAGGCCGAGGTGCTCGACCGGTGCAGCCGGGCGACGGACGTCGCGCGACAGTGAGCGGCGGCCCGGCGGCGGCTCAGGAGGACGGCAGCCAGACGCGCATCGCGCCGAACTGCCGGTTCGCCCAGACGAAGTAGCGGACGGCGACCGGGTCGACCGGGCTGTGCGCGGGGGACCCGGCTGCCGTCACGGCACCGGCCTCCGCGCCGCCGGCCAACCCGGTCCTGCGGTAACCGCTTTCGAGCACCGAAACGACTCCGCCGAGCGGGTCCGGCCGGTGCTCGGCGGCAGGGCCTACGGAAAGACGATTCGTCAGCCGTGAGTCTGATACTTAACCGCTTCAATCGAGAGGGCGCCAGCAGGAACATCCCGACCACGCAGGTCTCGAGACTTGCCATCAAACCGTCGGGTTTGGGCAAACCACGAGCCGAATGGCTTGACGGCGACGATGGCGCATGGAAGGGTTTAACCGATTCAAATTTGGCGATTGTCTGTGCATGCCTCACCGTCACCGCCACCGAAGAAAGCCCTCGCTTCCATGCCTCCTCCCCCCGCTGCGCAGGCCGACCTGCTGCTCTCCCAGCTGACCACGGCCGAGAAGATCGCGTTCCTGCACCAGCACCAGCCGGCTGTGCCACGCCTGGGGCTGGCCGCGTTCGTCACCGGTTGCGAGGTGCTGCACGGAGTCTGCCGGGCTGGACGCGCCACGGTCTTTCCGCAGGCGGTCGGCCTGGGCGCCACGTGGGACCGCGACCTGCTGCGCCGGGTCGGCGAGGCGGTCTCCACCGAAGTGCGCGCCTTCCACCAGGATCCGGCCGGAGCCCTCGTCGCCAATGAACCGCAGGGCAGGGCCCCGATCGTCTCGCTCAACGCCTGGGGCCCGGTGGTCAACCCGCTGCGCGATCCGCGCTGGGGCCGCAACGAGGAGGGCTACAGCGAGGACCCCTACGCCACCGCCCAGTTGGCCGAGGCCTACTGCCGGGGGCTGCGCGGCGACGACCCGCAGGTATGGCGCACCACCCCGGTGCTCAAGCACTTCCTGGCGCACAACCTGGAGACCGACCGCGCCACCGCCGACATCACCGTCCCCGAACGCACGCTGCACGAGTACGAACTCCCGGCCTTCCGCGGCCCGATCGAGGCCGGCGTCGTCGCCGGAGTGATGCCCGCCTACAACCTGGTCAACGGCGTTCCGAACCATGTGCACCCGCTGCTCGCCGAGTGCCTGCACTCCTGGGATCCGGACCTCGCGCTCTGCTCGGACCAAGGGGGCCCCTCGAACCTGGTGGAACGCGAGGCGTTCTACCCCGCGCATGCGGAGGCCCACGCAGCCGCGCTCAAGGCCGGGGTGGACAGCTACACCGAGAACGACGAGGATCCCGCCCCGACCGTCGAGCGCTTCACCGAGGCCCTCGCCCAAGACCTCGTCAGCGAGTCCGACATCGACACCGCCGTGCGCAGGCTGCTGCTGCTGCGCGCCCGCACCGGCGAGTTCGCCCCGGACACGGACCCCTACCGGATGATCGACGCCGACGCCGTCGTGTGCGCGGCCCACCGCGAACTCGCGCTTGCGGCGGCACAGGCGTCGATCGTGCTGCTCAAGAACGACGGCGTGCTGCCGCTCGCTCCGGGACCGGGCGGCCCGGGAGGCGTCGCGGTGATCGGGCACCTGGGCAGCCGGGTGCTGACCGACTGGTACAGCGGGGCCCTGCCCTACGCGGTCAGCATCGCCGACGGCCTGGCCGGCGCGGCACCGCAACTCGGCCCGGTCATCGCCGTGGACGGCGCCGACACGATCGTGCTCCATGCTGAGACCGGCGGCCGGACCCACGCGTTCGGCCCCTACCGGCACCAGGACTGGGGAACCAGCGTGCAATGCCCGGTGCCGGTGCACACCCTTCAGGACGTGGTCAGCGGCAACTACCTGAGCCTGACCGGCCCCGAGGAGACCGAAGCCGCCGCGGTGGCCGGAAGCGTGGACGGCTGGTTCGTCAAGGAACTGTGGGAGTTCGAGCCGGCTCCGGCCGCCGACGAAACCGGTTCGCGGATAATCGTGCGTTCCAACGCCGAGACCAGCCGCCGCTACCTCCAGGTGGAACCGGGCACCGGTCGGCTGCTGGCCGACGCCGAGAGCCCGGATCAGGCCACCCGCTTCCGCCTGGAGGTGCGGATCTCAGGAGTCGACGAGGCGGTCGCTGCGGCGGACGGTGCGGATCACGTGATCGTCGTGCTGGGCAACGACCCGCACATCAACGGCCGCGAGACCATCGATCGCGACAGCCTCGCCCTGCCCGCGCGACAGGAGGAACTGCTGCGCGCGGTCGCCGCCGCCCACCCCGGCCTGGTTCTCGTTCTGGTCGCCAGTTACCCCTATGCGATCGACTGGGCGGTCGAACACGTCCCGGCCATCCTATGGACCGCGCACGGCGGCCAGGAGCTCGGCACCGCCATGGCTCGGAGCCTCACCGGCGTCCACAACCCGGCCGGGAGGCTGCCCCAGACCTGGTACGCCGCCACCGCTCAGCTGCCCGCCCCCCAGGACTACGACATCATCGGCTCGCAGTGGACCTACCAGTACTCGCGGCGTGACCACCTCTTCCCCTTCGGTCACGGGCTGTCCTACACCACCTTCGCCTACGGGGATCTCACAGCCAGGCCGAACCGGGCAGGCGAGCACGCAGCGGTTGAATCCGTCACCGTACGCGCCACCGTGACCAACACCGGCCGATGCCCGGGACAGGAGGTGGTCCAGCTCTACTCGCACTACGCCGACCCCGAAGCACCGCCCACTCCGCTCCGCAAGCTCCAGGGCTTCTCCCGGGTCACGCTCGCCCCTGGCGAGACCCGGGCCGTCACCTTCGAGCTGGCTGCCGCGAACCTGGCCCACTACGCGTCGGCGCAGGAACGGCTGGTCGTGCTGCCCGGCCGGTACGAACTGGCAGTGGGCGGCTCCAGCGCGGTCCTCCCCGCAGCGGTGACCTTGGATCTGCCTGCAGCCACGTGACGCAGGACCGGACGACATACCGACGGAAGACTCCGAAAATGCGTGATAGGACGGACCCATGGACGCGGTGAGTATCAACGACGTGGCGGAACAGGCCGGGGTGTCGAAGGCTACTGTCTCCAATGTCATCAACCGCCCGGATCTGGTCGCATCCAAGACCCGCGTGCATGTACAGGCCGTCATCGACCAACTCGGCTACGTTCGCAGTGAGTCGGCCCGACACCTGAGCGCGGGCAGCAGCCGGATGATGGCGGTACTCGTTCTGGACATGACCAACCCCTACTTCGTGGACGTCGCGTACGGCGCCGAACAGGAGGGCTTCGGGGCCGGGTTCGGAGTGATGGTGTGCAACAGCCGGTGCGACGACGAGGTGGAGGCGCAGTACCTGGCCATGTTCGCCGAGCAGCGGGTGCGGGCGGTGCTGCTCACTCCGTCCGACAGCTCCGGACGCAACCTCGAGGCCCTGCGCCGCCGCCGGGTTCCCTTCGTACTGGTGGATCCGCAGGGCGACGACGGCCGCGAATGCTCCGTGACCGGGGACTACCTGCTCGGCGGAACCCTGGCGGTGCGGCACCTGATCGCCACCGGGCACCGCGAGATCGCCTACGTCTTCAGCGAACCTCGGCTCTCCCAGGTCAGCGACCGGCACGCCGGAGCCCTGGCCGCGCTGGCCGAGGCCGGCCTGCCGCCGGAGAACCTGGTCTGCCTGCCGACCGAGCGTATGGACGTGGCCTGCGGCCGGGATGCGGGGGCCAGGCTGCTGGGCCTGTCCCGCCGTCCCACCGCGGTCTTCTGCGCGAACGACCTGCTCGCGCTGGGCGTCCTGCAGGCCGCGTACGCCGCCGGCCTCCGCGTGCCGCAGGACCTCGCGATCGTCGGCTACGACGACATCTCCTTCGCCGCCGCGGCGGCGGTGCCGCTCACCTCGGTCCGCCAACCCGCCGCCGCCATGGGCGCACTGGCCGCCCGGCTCATCCTGGAGGAGGCCGGCTCCGGTCCCGGCGAGCACACCCACCGCCAGGTGGTGGTGCCACCGGAACTGGTCGTGCGCGAATCGAGCATGAGCAGGCACTGACCTCGCCCTTCGACATCGGGCCGGGCGCGGGACGGCCATCGAGCGCAGGGCGGCGGCTGCCGCGCGGAGCGGGTGGGCATCGGCGGCCTCGAGATCGGTCGGCCTCCAGCGTCGAGACGCTCCCGGGTCCGGGCCAGGCCGGCCGCCTGCTTGGCGATGCGGTCCCGCTCGGCTGACTGCAGCAACGGCAAGCCCGGAAGCTTCTGGCCAAGGCGACTCCGGCCCATGAATGCCGTCCGGTTCAGCCGAAGAGACGACGCTTGATGTCGCGCTGGTACTGCTCAAGGGTGTTGTCGAGGTGTGTCGCGGCAGCCTGGGCCGCGGCCTCCGGATTTCCGTCTCGGATGGCCCGGAAGATCGCGGCGTGCTCGGTGATGGCCCCGGCGGCGTGGTCGCCGATCACGCCGCGGAGTCCGATGGTGCTGGACTGGCGCTGCAGACGGCGGGCCTCGCGCACGGCGGCGACCAGGAAGCCGTTGTGCGAGGCCGTGGCCACGCTGATGTGGAAGTCGTCGTCGCCCTGGTCGAACAGGGGGGCCTGGTCGGTGAGATGTCCCTGGTTGCATGTCTCTGCGGCCTCCTCGATGGCGCGCAGTTCCGCAGGGGTGGCTCGTCCGGCGGCCAGCCGGCTGGCCTCCATCTCCTGGAGTCGACGGAATTCGAAGAGCATGTAGATGTGGTCGAGGTCGGTGGGCAGGAAGAATCCGCCCCAGCGGCTGAGACCGAGCATTCCTTCGTCGTCGGCCACATACAGACCGCGGCCCTTGTGGGCGCGGACCCGTCCCAGCGCGGACAGGATCTTGACGGCTTCGCGAACCACGGTCCGACTCGTGCCGAGCCGTTCGGCCAGGGCGTTCTCGGTGGGCATCCGGTCGCCTGGCTGGAGTTGCGACTCGGCGATGAGTTGCAGCACCTGCCCGGCGACACGTTCGTAACCGGGCCGATAGGCGCCGACCGCCGACGTGCTCGCGGACTCCTTCGGCCCCCCGGCCGCGCTCGGCTCCGATTCTCTGTCCCCTGTCAGCGCGGATGCGCTCTCCATCGCTCTTCCTCCATGCGCCTGACTGAACATCGGTTGTCACCTGGACATTGGCCCGAGCCTACCCCCTTCCGGAGAGGGATGAGTAGGACACATTTTTGGCATGCTCGGCGCATCCGACGCAGAGAGGTGGTCATTTCAGTATAAAAACCCCAGCAGCCCGGCCATCGTGGCCATGGATCCCCAAAATAGGCGTGCTCATTCTCTTGACCGCCGCTGCTGATGGGAGGTTAATTGCCGCCGAGGTGCTCACCACCACTGGATCGCCTCCTCCGACTTGACCTGGGCAAGGTGACCATCACGCCGGGTAGGCGGATGACTTGCCGCGCGGATGCGGCCCCAAATGGATACGACACATCAGCAGCATGACCTTCCCTGTTGCCCACTCATCGGTGGGTGCCGCAAGAAGTTGGAGCAGTCCATGACTGGAACGACCGGCGCCACTCCCGCTGGCAGTCCCCGCCCCAGCCGGGGTCGCAGCGCCCTGCTGGCCTCGTGTGCCGTGCTGACCCTGGCGCTCGCCTCGGCCTGCGCGAGCGCCACCACCACCGGTGGCGCGACGAGCGCCAAGAGCGGCTTCAAGCAGGCCGCGCAGACCGACGGCGCTCTGACGGTGTGGGTGGACTCGACCCGACTGGCCGCCGCGCAGCTGTACCAGAAGGAAAACCCCACGGCGAAGATGAACATCGTCACCTATGACGGGGACGCCAACGGGTCGAACTACCTGCAGACCAAGGTCCAGCTGTTCAACCGCACCGGCAGCGGCTGGCCCGACGTGGTCTTCAGCTCGCAGAACAACGAGGCCACTTGGGCCGTTCAGGCCGGGTTCACCGCGCCGCTGAACCAGGGCCTGGTACCCACGTCCGCCCTCGCCGGCTTCGCCGCCGGCGCGAACAACCCGTGCACGGTGAACGGCACGCTCTACTGCCTGCGCAACGACCTGTCCCAGGCGGTGCTCTGGTACAACAAGCCGCTGATGGACACGTGGGGGTACCAGGTCCCCACCACCTGGGAGCAGTACCAGGCGCTCGGCGAGAAGGTCGCCGCCCAGCACCCCGGCTACCTGGTCGGCGATGCAGGGGACTCCTACACCCCCGAGATCTACCTGTGGGCCGGCAAGTGCGGCGCGAACCAGATCACCGGTCCCAGGGCCGTCACCGTGAACACCGGTAGCGCGAACTGCACCAAGATGGCCGCCCTGATGGACGACCTGGTCAAGAAGGGCTCGATGTCGGTCAGCGGGGTGTTCAGCACCGACTTCGACAAGAACAAGGCCGACAAGGTCCTGATGATGCCCGGCCCGGCCTGGTATGGCGGAGCGCTGTTCCAGGGCACCTTCAAGACCCCGGCCAAGGAGATCGCCGCGGCCCCGATACCGCAGTGGAGCGGCGACAGCCAGCCCGCGACCGGCAACGTGGGCGGCGGAACCTGGCTGATGTCCGCGCACTCCGCGCATCTCAAGGCGGCAGCCGCGTTCATGACCTGGGTCACCACCTCGGACGACTACCAGGGCAAGGTCGCGCCCGGCTATCCGGCCTCGTCGACCGCTGCCGCCACCTGGCTGGCCGCTCAGAAAGCCAGCGGCTACTACGCCGATGACATCTCCGGCCCACTGCAGGCGGCGGCCACGCAGGTGTGGTCCGGCTGGGGTGCGGGCCAGTTCAGCCAGGAGGCGATCTGGGCGGCGACCGTCAAGCCGGGCCTGACATCCGGCAAGTCCATCGTCTCGATGCTGCCGGCCTGGCAGACCGCCATCACCAACTACGCCCAGTCCGACGGCTACAAGGTCTCCCAGTGACATCGATCGACGCTCCCTCCGCCACCGCCGGGTCGCGCACCTCGCGTGCGCCCCGGCGGGGCCCGGTCGGCTACGCCTTCATCGCCGGGTACGTGGTCCTGCTGGCCGCCTTCGGGATCGTGCCCACTGTCTACGCGATCTACTTCGCCTTCACCAACGCCGACGGTGCCTTCACCGGACTGGGGAACTTCACCGCCGCGGCCGCGGACTTCCGGTTCCTGCCTGCCGTTGGGCATGTGGCGCTCTACCTGGTGTTCTGGCTCGTCTCCCTGGTCGTGCTGGTGGTCGCGCTGGCCCTGATGCTGCACCGGCTCGCCTCGCACGGCATGAGCCGGGCCCTGCGCTTCGTCTTCTACATCCCCGGCGCGCTGGCGGGCGCGGCGAGCGTGATGGTGTGGCTGTTCATGCTCGACCCCACGGTCAGCCCCGTCAGTTCCCTGCTGCGGGCACTGGGTTTCCCCACCTTCGGCAACGTCATCGCACCGGGTCATCTGCCGGTCCTGTTCACCCTCATTGCGTTCTGGACCGGCGCGGGGGGCTGGATCGTGGTGATGTACGGGGCACTGAACAACATCTCCCCGGACGTACTGGAGGCCGCCCGAATCGACGGCGCGGGACCGTGGCAGACGGCCCGACACATCCAGATCCCCCTGCTGCGCAAGTGGATCGTCTACATGGTGATCCTCGCTTTCGCCGGAGGAGCCCAGCTGTTCGTCGAACCGCAACTGCTCTCCCAGGCCAGCG
Organism: Streptacidiphilus sp. EB103A; assembly: GCF_041261405.1. Lineage (NCBI taxonomy): Bacteria > Bacillati > Actinomycetota > Actinomycetes > Kitasatosporales > Streptomycetaceae > Streptacidiphilus > Streptacidiphilus sp. EB103A. The sequence goes on from NZ_JBGCAQ010000022.1 coordinate 103,190, forward strand.
TCGGGGTGGCCGGCCGGGACTACTCACTGAACCAGCTGTCCTACGACCTCGCTTTCCAGATGAACAACGTCAACGGGGCCGCCGCAGTGTCCGTCGAACTGCTGATCGTCGGACTGCTGGTCGCCGCCCTCTTCGTCGCACGGTCGGGATTCTTCGATGCCGAATGACATCAGGCCGCAGCCCGTCACCCGGTCCGCCACCGTGTTCGGTGAACCGGCCACCACCGCCGGGCCGGGCACGCCCCCCCGGTCCCTCAGGCGCCTGCGCAACGCCCCCCGTCGCCCGGTGCCCAGACTGCTCACCGGTGCCCTGCTCACCCTGTTCGTGGTCTTCTTCGTGCTGCCGGTGATCTGGCTGATCCTGGCCGCGACCAAGACGGACGACCAGCTCGTGCACGGCAACCCGCTCGCCTTCGGCTCCTGGCACGCGCTGCGCGCCAACTGGGACGCGCTGACAGGCTTCCAGAACGACGCGATCATGCTGTGGCTGCGCAACTCCGCCCTCTACTCGGGCATCGCCCTGGTCATCACCCTGTGCGTCGCGGTACCGGCCGGATACGCCCTGGCGATGACCGAGTTCCGCGGGCGGCACACCCTGTTGGTCGCCACGCTCGTGGTGATGCTGATGCCCAACGCCACCCTGGTGGTGCCGCTCTTCCTGGAGGTCAACGCCGTCCACCTGATCGGCTCGATGTGGTCGATCATCCTGCCGTACTCGTTCTACCCGTTCGGCGTCTACCTCACCTACATCTACTTCAGCACCACCCTGCCCAAGGACCTGCTGGCCGCAGCCCGGATCGACGGCTGCAGCGAGTTCGGGGTCTTCCGCCACATCGCCCTGCCGCTCGCGACCCCGGTCGTGGCCCTGGTCGGCTTCTTCAGCTTCGTGGCCAACTGGACCAACTACTTCCTGCCCTACGTGATGCTCCCCGAGACGAACCAGATGCCGGTGCAGGTGGGCCTGGGCACCCTGCTCGACAGCGTCCCCTCATTCAACCCGACCGTCGGCGCAGTGGCCGTCCAGCGCCCCGAACTGGCGCTCGCCACCCTGCTGGCGATCATCCCGGTCTTGGCCGTCTTCGTGTTCTCCCAGCGCTTCCTGATCGCCGGGATGCTCGCCGGGGCCACCAAGGACTGACCACAGACACAGAGAACCGAACAACCGCACGTCCGATCCGCGCGCAGCCCCTACGGCGCGTCGCCGTGCCGATGCCCTCTGCACCAAGGAGACCCCCGCATGCCCCCGAGCCCCTCCGGCCGAGCCCCGGCCGACCGCGCTGCCGCAGCCCGGACCGCACCGTCGCCACCGGGTGTCACAGCCTCGGTCCCGCTGCTGGAATCGCCGGGCTGGGCCATCGCGCAACGGCAGTTGTTCGACCTTCTCGACCACTCCTGGCGCCGATTCGCCCACGACTACACCGGCGAGGACGGCCGACTCAACTACCGCTGCGAGCTGACCACCCGCGACGGCGTCGACGACTTCTACGAGGTCTTCTTCAACTGGCCCCAGCTCTACCTGCTCGGCGGAGCCGACGACCTCCTGGATGCGGCCGAGCACCACTGGGAGGGCGTCACCCGGCAGCTGACCGAACTGGGCATGCTGCAGGGCGAGTACGAGCGCGGCTACGACTGGTTCCATCAGGGCGAGAGCCTGCTGCTGCTCTACTTCCTGTCGATGGCGGCCCCCGAGCGCTGGTCGCAGCGGGCCCTGCGCTTCGCAGACCTGTACACCGACCCCGTACACGGCAACTACGACCCCGAGCACCGCATCATCCGTCGCCCGCACAACGGCAGCGACCCGCAGCGCGAAGGGCTGTTCGACGGCGACGCCTACCCCTGGCTGCCCAAGGAGGCCGAGGCGTACGGATACCCGCTGGACTGGCTCCTGCCGCCGGGCACACCCGCCCCGGACCTGGCGCACGACCCGCGGCTCGGCGAGGAGATGCGCCGGCGCATCGGCACCGGAGACACCGCCGTCAACCTCGCCGCGGCCGGCCTGGTCCTCAACGCCTGGATCCTGTCCGGCGAGGAGCGCTACCGCGAATGGATCACCGAGTACGTCGGCGCCTGGCGCGAGCGCGCGACCGACAACGGCGGGGTCATCCCGGACAACGTCGGCGCCGACGGGCAGGTCGGCAGCCAGCTGGACGGCCGCTGGTACGGGGCGCACTACGGCTGGTCCTGGCCCCACGGCTGGCACACCATCGGCCCCGCAGCGCTCGTCGCGGCGCTGGCCGCCGCAGCCGCGACCGGCGACGAGAGCTTCCTGGACCTGGTCCGCCCCGCCCTGGACACCGTCATCGCCAACGGCAAGACCATGACCAGCGCCGAGTCGGACACCAGCCAGCGCTCCCGCTGGACCGCGATGCTCGCCGAGGACGTCGACACCCCCACCCTGCATGTGCCGATGCGCCACAGCGACCGCGGCTGGCACGACTACAACCCGCTGCTCGCCGCCGTGCCCACCGCACTGTGGCACCACAGCATGCAGGACGCGGACCGCGCGCGCCTGGAGCGGCTGCGCGACGCCAGCGGCTACGACTGGCGCACCGTGCGCGCCTTCCGCACAAAGGAGGAAGCCGGGCACGAGGAGCCCTGGCTGGCGTTCCTGGCCGGGGACAACCCCGACTACCCCGAGCGCATCCTGGCCGCCGCCCAGGCCCAGATACGCCACCGGCTGGCGCGGATGGACCGGTACCGCGACCTGGACGTACCCGAGGCCGACATCCACGTCTGGCAGCAGTCCAACCCCGTGGTCACCGAGGCCCTGGTCCAACTCACCTGGGGCGCCCCACAGGTCCTCTACAACGGTGGGCTACAGCAGGCCCGGGTGCGCTACTACGACGCCCGCGCCGGCCGTGCGGGCCTGCCCCCGCAGGTGGCCGCGCTGGTCACCTGCATCGAGCCGGAAGCGACCGCTGTCGAGCTGGTCAACCTGGACCCGCAGACCGCACGGACCGTGATCGTGCAGGCCGGGGCCTGCGCCGAGCACACCATCCGCAGCGTGCGCTACACCGCCTGCCAGGACTCCTCCTGGGTCGGCGACATGTACGACTACGGCCACGGGCAGCCCGCCGTGACCCAGGCGGCCGCGAGCGTCGACGGGCCCTGGCTCACTGTCGAACTGCCGCCCTCCACCCGCATCCGCCTGGAACTGAACCTGGACCTGCGCACCCGCACCCCCTCCTACCGCACCCCCTTCGACCCGGCGTGCGCCGGGGGCACCGAATGAGGTACCAACCGCTGGGCCGCACCGGGCTCCGGGCCTGCGAACCGGGCTTCGGCGCCTTCGTGCCGGGCTCGGCGTACCGGGCCTGCGCCCAGGTCGGCATCGACGCCGTGCACGCGGCGCTGGACCCGGGCCTCAACGTCCTGGACGCTTCCCGCTACCACGGGGCGACTACCGCGGAGACCGTCCTGGGCCAGGCCCTGCACGGCATCGACCGCGACAGCTGCCCGGCGGGCACCCGGGGCAGCGACATCGCCCGACCGCCTCTGCGGTTCACCGTCACCACTGGCGGTCGGGCCACCACTGCCGTCGGCAGCGCCAACCCCACCGACGCGCGCCGACCCGCCCCGGTACGCGACCAGGGCTGGACGAACGGACGGTTCAAGAACCACCAACTGGCAGGCCACGCATGACCGCTGACCTCCCCGCCCCGGAACCACCGGTGCTCGATTCCCACGTCCACTTGTGGGATCCCAAGCGGCTCGACTACCCATGGCTGCCCGGCACGGTGCTCAACCGCTCCTTCACCCCGCAGGACCTGGAGACCCAGCTCCCTTCTTCCGCCGAGGTCATTGTCGTCGAGGCCGGGCGGGTCCCGCAGCAGGCGGCTGCGGAGATCGACTGGATCCGCGACGCGGCTCGCACCCGCCCGTGGATCCGCGGCGCCGTCGCCCACGTACCACTGGAGACCGGCTCCACGGCAACGGACCTGATCAGGCGTCACGGCGAGGACCCCTTCGTCGTCGGGGTGCGCCGCAACATCCAGGACGAACCGGTCGGCTTCACCGCCGACCAGGAGTTCCGCACCGCAGTGCGCCTCCTGGGCGACGCCGGGCTGCCCTTCGACGCCTGCGTCCGGGCCGGCCAACTCGTCGCACTCGACGAGCTGGCCGCGGCCTGCCCGCAGACCGCCATCGTCCTGGACCACCTGGGCAAGCCGGCAGTGGCCGGCGCCGGGGATGCAGCGTGGCGGCGGGCACTGCAGCGCCTCGCCCGTCGCCCCAACCTGGTCTGCAAACTCTCCGGCCTTGCCACCGAGGCCGCCCCGGGGCACGCCCCCACGCAGCTGCTGCGCCGCTACCTACAGGAAGCGCTGGAGATCTTCGGCCCGGACCGCTGTCTGTTCGGTAGCGACTGGCCGGTGATGACCCAGGCCACCGGCTACCGGGCCTGGCTCGATCTGGTGCTCGACGCCCTGACCGGACAGCCGACGCAAGCAGTGGACGCGGTGCTGCGCGGCAACGCCGCCCGCGTGTACCAGCTGGCCCCCGACCCCGCCGGAAAGGACATCGCATGAAACGCCTGGCCCAGGCCATCCGCCTACGGCCCGAGAAGCGGGAGGAATACCTCAGGCTGCACTCTGCCGTCTGGCCCGCCGTCGAGACCGCCCTGCTGGCCTCCAACATCCGCAACTACAGCATCTTCCTGCGCGCGGACACGCTGTTCGGCTACTTCGAGTACCACGGCGAGGATTTCGAGGCGGACATGGCCCGACTGGACGCCGATCCGCAAACCCAGGACTGGTGGAAGCTGACCGACCCCTGCCAGGAGCCCTGGTCCGACTCCGAGCGGCAGTGGTCGGGGCTGTCCGAGATCTGGCACCTGAACGAGACGAGGCAGTCATGACCACGCGAGCAACGACGTGTCAGGTCACCTACGCCGGCGCTGGATCCCTGCGGGTCCAGGCGTCCGCTCCGGTCCCTCCGGCGGTCGGACAGGTCCGCATCGACGTGGCCTACACCGGGATCTGCGGCACCGACCTGCACATCTTCCACGGCGCGATGGACGGCAGGGTCAACCCGCCCGGCGTCATCGGACACGAGATGTCGGGCCGGATCGCGGAAATCGCCCCGGGCGTTGAAGGCTGGGAGACCGGTGAACCGGTGACTGTCATGCCCCTGGCCCGGTGCGGGGACTGTCCGGCCTGCCGGGCCGGCCACCTGCACATCTGCCACCGCCTCGACTTCATCGGCATCGACTCCACCGGCTCCATGCAGAGCAGTTGGACCGTTCCGGCCGACACCCTCGTCCGGCTCCCGCGCCACGTCCCTCTGGATCACGCGGCTCTGGTCGAACCGACCGCCGTTGCCGTCCACGACGTGCGGCGTGGCGCCGTACAGCCGGGCGAGAAGGTCGTCGTGGTCGGCGGCGGCCCGGTCGGGGTGCTCATCGCGCTGGTCGCCCGGCACGCGGGGGCCGAGGTGCGCCTGGTCGAACTCGACCCCTTCCGGCGGCAGGTCGCCGAGAAGCTCGGCCTGGCCACCCTCGACCCGCGCGGCCAGGACGTCACCGCGGAGGTCGAGGCGTGGACCGGTGGGGCCGGTGCGTCGGTGGCCTTCGAGGTGTCCGGGGCCGCCGCCGGGGTGGCCACCGCCGTGGACGCGCTGGCCGTACGCGGACGCCTGGTCCTGGTCGCCATCCACCCCGCACCGCGCGAGATCAACCTGCACCGCTTCTTCTGGCGCGAGCTCACCCTGATCGGCGCCCGGCTCTACGACCACGACGACTTCGAGACCGCCGTGCGCCTGATCGCCGACGGGGACATCCCCGCCGGGGCACTGATCTCGCGCATCAGCCCTCTGGAGCGGGCAGCCGAGGCATTCGCCGCACTCGAATCGGGCGGCGGCGTCATGAAGGTCCTGATCGACTGCCGCAGCGCCGAGGAGGCGAGCACCCGATGAGCTCCACCTATCCGCAGGCTTTCGACCTGACCGGCAAGTTGGCCGTGGTCACCGGCGGCCGCCGTGGCATCGGCCTGGGCATCGCCGAAGCCTTGGCCGCGGCGGGCGCCGACATCATCGCGGTCAGCGCGAATCTGGAGCCGACCGGCAGCGAGGTCGAGGCACGGGTCACCAAGCTAGGCCGCGACTGCCGCGCCCTCAAGACCGATTTCGCCGACCGCGACGCCGTCACCGCGCTGGCCGCCGAACTCGGCCGTCTGGACCGCCCGGTGGACATCCTGGTCAACAACGCCGGCACGATCGCCCGCGCCCCGGCCGCCCATCACTGCGACGCCGACTGGGACCACGTCCTGGCCGTCGACCTGAGCAGCCAGTTCGTGCTCACCCGCGAGGTCGGCCGCCGGATGCTGGAACACGGCAGCGGGAAGATCATTTTCATTGCGTCGCTGCTCAGCTTCCAGGGCGGGATCACCGTGCCCGGATACGCCGCCGCGAAGTCCGGCATCGCCGGCCTGACCCGCGCGCTGGCCAACGAATGGGCCGGACGCGGGGTCAACGTCAACGCCATCGTGCCCGGCTACGTCGCCACCGACAACACCGCGGCCCTGCGCGAGGAGCCGGCCCGAAGCGCCGCCATCCTGGACCGCATCCCGGCCGGCCGCTGGGCTGTGCCCGAGGACTTCGCCGGTGCCGCGGTGTTCCTCGCCTCGCCGGCCTCCGACTACGTCCACGGCGCGCTCATCCCGGTCGACGGGGGCTGGCTGGGCCGTTGAAGGCGGCCGCAGGGGGAGTGGCCGCGAGAAGACACGACAGGACTCCGCCCGGCCGGGTGCCACCGGACCGGGCGGGACCGGGGCCCGGTGCCATGGGCCCGAATGAGAAACAGCAAGTCCACCCACTTGTGTCAGGAAGGTAGAACGTGTCCTCCAGATCCAGTGTGCCAGCCCGGTTTTACGGGCTGATGAGATCGGCGGCAGCCGCCGTGCTCGTCCTCGGCGCCGGCGCCGCGGCCACGACGGCGCTGCCGGCCCAGCCCGCCTACGCCGCTGCGGCGAACTTCTACGTCGACCCCGTCAACGGCAGCGACAGCAACTCCGGTACCAGCACGACGGCAGCCTTCAGGACCATCCAGGCCGCCCAGACCGCTGTCCGCACCATCGCCACGAACATGTCCGACGACATCGTCGTGAACCTGAGGGGAGGCAGCTACCCGCTCACCAGCCCGGTCACCTTCGGGACCGGCGACTCGGGCACGAACGGTCACACGGTGGTCTACCAGGCGTACAACGGCGAGACGCCGGTGTTGACTGGCGCCAGGACCATCAGCGGCTGGTCCGCGGTCGGCAACGGTGAGTACAAGGCGCCCGTCGGCGCCCTCAACTTCCGGCAGCTGTACGTCAACGGCGTCCGCGCGACCCTCGCCCGCTACCCCGACATCGGCTCCGACTTCCAGCTCCAGGGCAGCGACAAGACCAACCAGACGCTCAACGTGCTCAGCTCGCAGATCTCGAACTGGGGCAACTTCAGTCAGGTCGAGATGGATCTGGAACTGCAGTGGACGGAGAACTACCTGCGCCTGAAGTCGTTCACCACCAGCAACGGCATGGCCACCGTCTCGATCCAGGACCACGAGGCGGGAATCCTGTTCCCGCGCCCCTACCCGCTGCTGTCCAACGGCTCGCCCTTCCACTTCGAGAACGCCCACGAGTTCCTCAACGAGCCGGGCGAGTTCTACGTCGACACAGCCGCGCAGACGGTCTACTACAAGCCCCGCGCTGGGGAGGACATGTCGACGGCGGCCGCCCAGGCCCCGGCACTCCAGACGCTCTTCGACATCAACGGCACCAGCCTCGACAGCCCGGCCCACAACCTGCGGTTCTCCGGGATCACCTTCGCCCAGACCACCTGGATGGAGGCCAGCAACAACGGTGAGCTGAACGGCCAAGGCGGCAACTACAACCTCTCCGCAGACACCAGCAACCACCAGTACGTCGCCCGTCCCCCGGCCGGAGTCCACGTCTCCGACACCGACAGCATCTCCTTCACCGGCAACACCTTCACCCAGATGGGCGCCACCGCGCTCGACCTGGACCACGGCGTGCACAACAGCACCGCGACCGGCAACATCGTCCGCGACATCGCCGGCAACGGCATCATGCTGGGCAAGTTCTCCGACCCCACCGTGGAGTACCACACCGTCTACAATCCGCCGACGTCACCGGCCGGTGAGGACGCCCGCGAGGTCGTCAAGAACGTCACCGTCACCGACAACCTCATCTCCCACACGGGTGAGGACTACCTGGGCACGGCCGGCATCAACGCCGGCTTCGTGAACAGCACCACGATCAACCACAACGACATCTCCGACTCCCCGTGGGCGGGCATCACGCTCGGCTGGGGCTGGCAGTCCGCGGCCAACGCGGAGGGCAACAACTCGATCAGCTACAACCGGATCGGCAACGTGATGAACCGGCTGTGCGACAGCGCCGCCATCTACCACCTGTCGAACGACCCCGGCACCGTGATCAACAACAACTACATCCACGACGTGGTGCGCAGCTCCGCGGCATGCACCTCGGCGCAGGCCGGGATCTACCTGGACGAGGGGTCGAACAACATGACCGCCTCGAACAACGTCCTGTCGCACACCGACAGCTTCATCGTCCAGAACCACAACGGCTCCAACGTCACCCTGTCCGGCAACGCCACCACCGGAACCTCCATCATGGAGGCCTCCGGCCTGGAGCCCGCGTACCAGGGGCTCCTGGCGAAGACCGACCTCGCCTGGAACAAGCCGGCTTCCGCCTCCTCCAGCTACGCCGCGGGCTTCACCCCGGACAAGGCCAACGACAACAACACCACGACCGGCTGGTCGCCCACCGGCGCCGACACCTCGGCATGGTGGCAGGTCGACCTGGGCCAGGCATATGAGCTGGGCCAGTTCTCGCTGACCACCCGCCAGGAGCTCGACCAGCCCGAGACGCGCAGCAACTTCGAGATCCGGGCCTCGAACGACCCGACCTTCGCCACCTACACCGTGGTGGGACGCCAGGGCTCCGCGACCCTGCCGTACGGATCGACACTCACCGGCAACATCGACGTACGCCAGCAGTTCCGCTACGTGCGCGTCGCCAAGACCGACAGCGCCTACTTCTTCATCGAGGACTTCAACGTCCAGCAGGCGGACGGCGCCCTGGTGGGCTCGACCGCCACCCCGAACGTCAACCCGTCGACGTACTACACGATCGCCAACGTGGGCAGCGGAATGCTGGCCGATGTGTACGGGGCCAAAACCACAGACGGCGCGAGCGTCGTTCAGTGGCCGAGCGACAGCGGCACCAACCAGCAGTGGAACATCGTGCAGGTCAGCGGCAACCTCTACAAGATCGTCAACCGGAACAGCGGCAAGGCCATGGACATCGGCAACGGGTCCCACTCCAGGGGCACGACGCTGGAGCAGTGGACCTGGAACGGCGGCAACAACCAGCTCTGGTACTTCGAACCGGTCAGCGGCGGATGGGTCATCCGCAACTTCGAGAGCGGGCAGGTTCTGGAGGTCGGCGGAGGCTCGACCACCGCGGGCGCCAGCATCGACCAGTGGATGGCGCTCAACCAGCCGAACCAGACCTGGACGATCCAGTGATCCGGACGGAGCGACGGGGACCGGGAGACAGACTCCCGGCTCCCGTCGCCTGGACGGTCCACGGAGCACCCGCCGAAACCACCAGCGAGCCAACCAGGGTCAATCATTGCGTTCCTGATGCTCTTGTCCTGGTCGGGTCACGCCCCCATGGAGGCCTTCTGCTGTTCTGGCGGCGGCGTCTTCTTCCTCATCTCCGCCTTGCGGCTCTCCCGTAGCACCAGCCCCGCAACAGCGAGGCAGTAGACGATGCGGTGGACCACCTACGGTCGGCAGGTCCTGGCCTACACCACCCCCTACGCGTTCGTGTACGGGGCTTCATGCAGTGGCTGGAGGAGGGCCGCTCTCTGACCCTCTCGTGGCGGGACTCGTCCTGCTGCCCGTGTCGGCGGCGGCGATCCTGGTCACGGCACTCACCGGACGCCGCCCGGAGGCCCGCGGCAAGCTCGTGTACGGCAGCCTCGTCCAACTCGTCGGCTGCGCCGCCCTGCTGCTCGACTTCTCCAGCCCCATCTGGCTGCTGGTGGTCATCGGCACGGTCAGCGGCATCCCCGGAGGTTCACCGCCTATGCTCGTCCGAAGCCTCCGGGCGATCAGGCTGAGTCAGACTTCCGGAATCGAGTAGGCGGAGTGATAGGTGGCCCGGGTGAACTGCGCGTTGCCGAAGGTGTGGATCGGGATCGCAGGGTTGGCGAGACCTGCCGCCGCGGCGACTCGGCGGTAGGCGGTGATCTGGGTGTTGTAGGCGTTCATCATCGTGGCCCACTGGCTGCGTGCCGTGAAGAAGTTCCTCAGTGTGAAGGTGGCGAATACCCCGACGATGGCCGCGACCGTACCCGAGTCCCAGTTGTGGTTGTAGCTCGCCAGGATCGCGGCGATGACTCCCGGGACCCAGCCCAGTCCTGCGTTCATCAGCGCGTTCTGCATCTGGGTGCGCTGCAGGTTCAGGTTGTTGGTCGCAGTGACGAAGTCGTTGATCGCACTCTGCAGGATGCTGTCGCGCACATAGCGGTCGACCTGCTGGTGGTATGTCAGGCCGTTGGCACCGATGACCTGCATGACCAACTGTTCCGGGATCACATGACCGTCGGTCTCGCGGTACTCGGCCAGGTTGACGTAGCCGTTGCCCAGGATGTTGACACGCTCGATCTCATGCGCGTACGCGAGGGTCTGGAAGATTCCGGTGTATGCGTTGGCCTGTGACTGGGCCAGCTCGCGCCCCCGGACGACCTGGTAAATCTCGCCGCCCACGTATTCGGACGGCACGCCCTCGTGGGTCGACTTGCGGTAATCGGTGGCCTCGACCTTGTACTGCCCCGTGATCAGCCCCTGCCACGTCCAGGTGATCTGGCCACCGATGCTGTCACCGTAGTTGTCGATGTAAAGCCTGTCTTTCGGGGCTGCGGCGTCACCGGAGAGAACCCATTCGCATCCGACCGCCGGGCAACTGCTCGCTTCGGCCGAGCCGGTGGCCACAACGCTTGTCGTTGTCGCGATCGAAGCGACGAAAAGGGCACCGACGACCAGGCGGCGAAAATGTGCTTTCTTCTTCACGGCTATCTCCACGTGCGTGTCCGGGCCGCACGGACGCGCAGCCGCTGCTATGAAATGCTGCCGCCGAGCGCCTCCGGATGCTTCAACGCCCACTGAAGAAAGCATCAAGAATACATGAGGGCCACCGCCGAGTCGGTTCCCTTCCGGAAAACGAGCTGCCGGACAGAATTCACTGGACCCACCTTGACGCGGCCCGGAAAAGTAAGCATGCGGCACGCCGGCACGGTCTTCCGGAGACCAGGACGGATGCATCGTGGCCGGCCGCATCCGCTCTTCTCCCATGCTTGTCTCCGTCTCTGCGCCGCTGCCCCGATGGGACGCGAGTACCGCCTCCGTGCTCTCCTTGACTGGTGAAAGGCTTGCCTGCTGGCCCAGTTGGCGACGGTTCCGATCTGCGCCGTCGCCGGGGCCATCGAAACCAGCTGTCCACGCTGCTGGCCGCCGTGCTGTGTGTGATGGCCGGGGCGCGCCACGACTCGTTCGTGTCCGTGGGTGAGCGGTGTCAGCGCGCCGCCTCGGAGCGGTTGGCCCGCCTGGGCGCCCACGGACCCGTTCGCTGGGCGGCGCCGGGTGCAGGGCCCGATCGGTGTCGGTCTCCCGCCCGGCAGGTCGCGGCTGGCCTGCCCTACGAGACTGACGCCCGCTGGTCCGTGACGCGTGACATTATCTGGTGCGCTTTCAGGGACCACATCGGAGTCACTCGCCGGTGTGGGTCCTGGACTGGTCCACGCCGAGGGACAGGCTGGCCACGATGCCCTTGCTGACGTCGTTGTCGTCCACCTGGCGCAGGTCCAGTAGACCCGCCCGGGTCCCGCTGCCCGCCGCCTGGTAGATGTGGTCCTGGTCAAGGAGGGTACGGGTGGCCTTGTTCTTGACGTACTGCGGGAGCCCCTGCACCTTGTCGGCCGTCGTCTCGGCGAAGAACAGCTGACCCGTGTGGCAGACATGCCCGCCGGTGTAGCCGGTGGCGGTGTGCCTGCCGCTGACGTGCACCTTGGTGTGGATGTGGAGCGCGCGGCCGGAATACCAGCCCGGGAAGATCGTCTGGAAGCGGACTCTCCCCGTGCTGTCCGACATCTGGGAGCCGCGCAGATAGGTCAGCTTGTCGGTGGCCTTCTGATGCCCTCCCAGGCTTCCGAAGCCGCCGCTCGGCATCACGCTGGGCATGGTGCTGGGCATCCCTGAGGGCAGGTTGCCGTAGCTGGAGCCGTTCTTGGTGTATCCGGAGTAGACGCCCATGGAGTCGCACTGCCACACCTCCACGGCCGCGCCGGACAGGGCCTTGCCCGTCAGCGCGTCGATGACGTCGAGCTGGAGGGAGAGCGGGATGCCCTGCTTGCCCTCGGTGATGTTCTGCCGGAACAGTTCGTAGTCCAGATAGTACGGGCCCTCCATCTCTTCGACCGTCAACAGGGCTGCGGTAGCTGGAGAGACGGAGGCCGACGCAGACGCGGCGGCGGTAGTGCCGGTGCTCTTGCCGCAGCCCGCGATGCCCAGACCCACCGCCGCCAGGCCCACGCCGCTCACGCCGAGCAGTCGGCGGCGGGAGACCAGGAGACGGGAGATGGCGTGGTTATCCAGCTCTTCCGGAATTTCTGATATGCCGTTCTTGGTATGGTTTGTCATGTCGGCGATCCTAGGGATGGTGAGTGAAGGAAGCGTGAATGGAGACTGAGCAAGCGGACCGGAGTCTTTGCAAAACAGGTCATCGGACCTGACGGGATGTCAGTCGCCCGAACTCGGTGACGTGTAACACCGGGTGACGATGTTGGGGTGCGGGCGCCCTGGATACAAGAGGCCCGCGGAGCCGCCCAGCAGGAGGAAGCCGGGACGCTGGGCGAGCTGGCGTTGTTCGCCGGCGGGCTTGTCGCTGTGCTCGATCGCTGATTCGAGCTGGGTGGGCATCTGGTCGCGGACGGCTTTGCCGCGCTTGGCCTGCTCGGGGTTGAAGCACAGGATGAACCGGTCGCCGGAGTCGCTGTCGACCTCTTTGACCTGCACGTTGTCGCGCACGGTCGCGTAGCGGCGTGGGCGAGCCCAGGCGGCTTTGACGTCGGGGCCGAACCGCTGCGCGCTGATGCAGGGCGCCGGCGGATACAGCGTCGGCGAGAAGCACCGCTTGGGCGGACTCATGCCAAACGGCACCGGCGTCGAGTCGGTGATCCACACCGCGTCGTGCCAGAAGTCCGGGCCCCGAGCCGACGACCGGACGACCCTCTTCCCGCCGAACTGCCGAGGCAGGCATTGAGAGGTACCGCGGCGGGCCGGCCCTGCCAGGGGCCGGCCCGCCGCGGGTGGCTGCTGTTACCAGCGCCACTCGTCGTTGGCCTTCCAGTTGTTGTGCCAGTAGGCCACGTCCTCCCCAGGTGTCCAGTTGCCCCCGACCGGGGTGACCACGATCAGATTGGTGCTGTAGTAGTTGTTGTTGCCGGTGTTGATGTCACTGCTGCAGGCGTAGGCGATCTCACCGATGTACGAGCTCAGGCAGTCACCGGTGCTGGAGATCAGCCGCTGACCCTCCATGTACCAGGTCTGCTTGGAGAGGGTGGATCCGCTGGACGCACACGCGACCATCGTCGGCACCTTGCGATTGCCCTGGTTGGTCAGGCAGTTGTTGCCTTGGGCGAGCCGGTACCCGACGTCACCCCTGCTGTTGGGCGCCAGCTCCTGCATCACCCACTGGGCGTTGCCGCCTTCGGCCAGGTCATCCGAGGTGACGCTGGAGGAACCCCCGTTCGACTCGGTCGTGATCCAGACAGGTCCCGCGATCGCCTGGCCGGAGGTAGGGGCGAGAGCCGACTCGAACGTGGCGTGGCCGGTGGATGCGGCGCCGGCGAAGATGCTCTGTCCGGCGATGGCGGTCAGTTCCTGGCTGACGTCCCCCATGATCGTGCCCATACCGGTGTAGCGGGCCACGAAGCCTCTGATCGCGTTTCCGAAGTTCTGGAAAGTCGCCCGTACACCTCGCTCGACGTAGCGCTCCTCAGCCGCAGTGAGTCCGCTGAAGACGGCCAGTTGGGCGAACGCGTCGACGAAGGCGGAGGTGACCGAGGTTTTGTCGATCTTGCCTTCGTAGGCGTACTGGAACGCGAGTGAGTCGACGAATCCGCCCAGGAAGCCTGCGAACCGAACACCCCACACGCAGCCGGCAGGACCGGTGAGCGCACAGATCAGGGTCCCGGCCAGACTGGCGACGACGGCCTCGGCCGCGATCCCGATGAGGGCCGATTCCAGGTAGCTGAGGGTGGCCCCGGTGACGTGCAGTCCGCTGATGCACGAGGAGCCCTGTGCCACATAGCTCTGCATGTCCGCCTGGGCGGCCTGCTCCTGAGCCGCGCTCAGCTTTCCGTTCTTCATGGCCGCGGCTACGGCCTGGTCCTGCGCGCTCTTGTAGAACGCACCGGACGAGGTGGTGAACCCTGCGGCGTTGGCCGACGACGGCAGCGTTATCTTCGTCCCGGCCGCCGCGGCCTTCACCTGGGCACTGGTCGTGCTGGGCAGCAGGGCTGCCGCGTCGACGACTCCTCCGTTCTGCTGTGCGGTTGTGGCTGCCTGCTCCAACTGCTGGCAGACCGCGCTGCCCGCGGCCTTACTCGCGGACGAAAGGGGGCTGGCGGGTGCTCCGTTGCTGAAGACGGTGCTGCCGAGTACGGCGGTGGCCGTCGCGGCGGCCACGCCGAAAGTCAGGAGCGACCGTTTCATGGTCAACGGGGGAGAGGAAAAACTGGTTGCGGAGGCCATGGGTACGACCTTTCCTCGGGAGTACTGTGCGTTGGCTTTACGCCTTTCAGACAACCCGATCGCCTGACCGAGGGCTTCAGTGCCGGATGACGGGTAGATCAGGGATTCATCAGCGCCCGCAGCGATCGGCGTCCGGTCACAGCCCGAGGTCCTCGGGAGGCGACTCGCGCACCAGGTATCCAGCGCCGCGCACCGTGCGGATCAAGGACTGGTCGATGTCGCCCAGCTTCCGCCGCAGGCTGTAGATGCATGTCTCGACGACACCCGACTCGCTCTGGGAATCGTGGTTCCAGACGGACTTCAGAATGGCCGCCCTGGGGACCACTCGCCCCGCGTTGTCCAGCAGATAGCGCAGCAGGGCGAGTTCGGTCGCTGACAGCCGTACCGGTCGGCCGTGTCGCGTCACCTCCAGGGTGTCGAGGTCCAGCACCACCCAGCCGACCCGCAGGCTGCGCGCCGATTCTGCCCTCGGTTCCCCGCATCGCCTCAGCAGTGCGCGGATGCGTGCGGCCACCTCGTTGAGGTCGAAGGGCTTGGTGACGTAGTCGTCGCCGCCGAGGGTCAGGGCATGGACCTTGTCCTCGACGGAGTTCTTCGCCGTCAGAAAGAGCACCGGCACGCGGATACCCGCCGCTCGGAGCCGGCGGCATACCTCGAATCCGTCGAAGTCGGGCAGCCCCACGTCGAGCAGGATCACGTCGGGGGATCGCCGGGCGGCGTGGAGCGCTTCCCGTCCGGTGGCCGCTTCGATCACCGTGTAGTCGAGGAACCGCAGGGCCAGGGTCAGCATCGACGAGATCGCCGGATCGTCTTCGACTACCAGGACACGAGGCACGCCCGCACCAGCTCAGCTGGAAGTTGTGGGCGCAAGTGTCACCTGGACGGAGGCCACCTGGCCGCCGCGGAGGTAGGACAAGGCGACTGTTGACCCCGGTCGGTAGAAGCGGACTGCTGCGACCAGTCCGTCAGCGGTGCGGATCAGCTGGCCGCCCAGGCCGGTGACGATGTCGCCGACCTTGATCCCCGCTTTGGCGGCCGGGCTGCCCGGGGCCACGCTTTTGGCCACCGCGCCTGCGTGGACGGCCGAGGTGCCCGGATCGACGGCTCCGACGCCGAGCAGCGAGTGGGCCGCCGAGCCCCTCCTGACCAGCTCTTCGGCCACCCACTTGGCCTGGTTGACGGGTATGGCGAAGCCGAGGCCGATCGAGCCGCTCTCGGAGGCGCCCAGCGAGCCCGTACTCGCGAGGGCCGAGTTGATGCCGAGCACGTTGCCGGCCAGATCGACCAGCGGGCCGCCGGAGTTGCCGGGATTGATCGCGGCGTCGGTCTGAATCGCGTCCAGCACGGTGTTTCCCGTGGTCGTAGAGGAGGCGACGCTGACGGAGGGGGCTACCGGGCGGTTGAGCGCGGAGACGACACCGGTAGTGACGCTGTTCGCGAGACCGAGGGGGGCGCCGATCGCGATCACGTTCTGGCCGACCGCGGTCGTGGAGGAGTCACCGAGGCTCGCCGGAGTCAGACCGCTGACCCCGGTGGCCCGGATGACCGCGAGATCGCTGTACTCGTCCCGCCCGACGATCGTGGCACGGGCGATCCGCCCGCCGCTGAAGGTCACGGTCATCACCGCGGCCTTGGCGGCGGCCGCCGAGACCACATGGTTGTTGGTGAGAATCAGGCCGTTGGACGTGATGACGACCCCGGTGCCCTCGTCGCCCGCTGACCCGTCCTGGCCGGTGACCGAGATCGTCACGACCGAGGGCAGCACCTTGGCGGCGACCGCGGTCACCCGGTCGGCGTTGGCGGAGCCCGGATCCAGACCGGCTGAGGCGCCGTCCCCGGTGGAACCGCCCAGCGCTGAGACAGCGTCGGCGCGGTCCACCACGTGGGTGATCGCGACTCCGAGTCCGCCGGCGACGATTCCGGCGAGAACCGTCGCTACGGCCACCAGCCGCCCGGCCCGGGAGGTTGTCAAGCCACTCCGCTCGCGCCCCGAGGCGGTCGTCGGGTCGCTGCCGGTCGGTGCGATGTCGGTCGTCTCGATCATGGGGTCCGCTTCCTTCGTCGGCGGGTGGGGCTTGCCCTTCCCCATGCAAGCTGACCGTGACGCCCGTGGCCTCAGCGCCGGATCACGGGTACATCAAAGGTCGATCAGGACTTGTCGACGAGGTAGCCGGCGCCGCGCACGGTGCGGATCAGGGACTGAGAGGTGTCATCCAGCTTGCGGCGCAGATTGTAGATGTACGTCTCCACAATTCCTGATTCGCCTTGGAAGTCGTAGTTCCAGATGGAATCCAGGATTTCCGCCTTGGAAATCACGCGGCCCGTGTGCGTCAGGAGGTAGCGCAACAAGGTGAACTCAGTTGCAGTCAGTCGTACCGGCTGCCCGCCGCACGACACTTCGTGGGTGTCCTGGTTCAACTCCACCCAGCCTGCCTTCAGGCTCCGCGATGCTGCCCTCGGTGGTTCGGATCCGCGTCGCAGCAGCGCACGGATCCGCGCCGCCACCTCGTTGAGGTCGAACGGCTTGGTGACGTAGTCGTCGCCGCCGAGGTCGAGCGCGTGCACCTTGTCTTCGACGCCGTCCCGCGCGGTGAGGAAGAGCACCGGTGCCCGGGTCCCCGTGGCTCGAAGGAGCCGGCACACTTCGAAGCCGTCGAGATCGGGAAGCACCACGTCCAGTACGATCACATCCGGAGTATGCGCGGCAACCGAGGCGAGCGCTTCGCTCCCGGTTGCCGCGGCGACCACGGTGAAGCCCAGGAACCGCAGCGCCATCGTGAGCATCGAAGCGATCTCCTGCTCATCCTCGACAACCAGAACGCTTGCTGTGCTCAACTTGCCCTCCCAGGCGCACTACGGACTGACCAGGTAAGTAAACGTGGTGGGTTTCTACGGTTGTTGCCTAGGAAGGCGTACCCGGAACCATGTTCCGTGGTCTGTGGGTTGGATGCGGATGGTGCCGTGGTGGGCGGTGACGATGGCGGCCACGATACTCAGGCCCAGGCCGCTGCCGTGTACCGACCTCTCCGCGAGCGCAGGGTTCGCGGCGGGGGCGCGGTAGAACCGGTCGAAGACCCGTTCGTGCAGGTCTTCGGGGATGCCGGGACCCTGGTCGATGACGTCGATGACACGGAAGTCGCCGTCCGGCGTCAGCTTCACGTGGGCACTGGTTCCTGGCGGGGTGTGCGCGTGAACGTTGGCCAGCAGATTGCAGATGACCTGGCGCAGCCGGTGGGGGTCGCCTTCGATCATGTGGTCCTCCGGCTGGACGGTGCAGCGCAGTTGTCGGTCGGGCGCGTAGAGCTGTGCGTTGGCCACGGCCTCAGCACACAGGTCGGTGAGGTCTACCGGGGTCCGCTCGAGGGGTCTGCCCTGGTCCAGACGGGCCAGCAGAAGCAGTTCGTCGACAAGGGAGGTCATGCGACGGGTCTCGCCCTGGACCCGACGCATGGCCTGGTCCAAGGCGAGCGGATCTTCCAGAGCGCCATGGCGGACCATCTGGGCATATCCGGCGATGGTGGTCAGCGGGGTGCGCAGTTCGTGGCCGGCGACGCCGACGAAGTCACGCAGTTGCACCTCAGCCTTGTTTCTCCGGGTGAATTCCTGTTGGAGGCGTTGCAGCATGGTATTGAAGGCTTCGGCCAGCTGCGCCGCCTCCAGGGGGGCCCGGGCTACGTTCACACGGTGGGACAGGTCGTCCTCCGTGATCCGGTGCGCGGTGCGGGTCGTCTCGCGGATCGGAGCCAGGGTCCTGCGGCAGAACCAGAAGCTTCCGGCGACCACGAGGAAGATCAGCGGCAGACCTGTGGCCGTCTCCACGGCCACCAGGTGCTGCGTGGCCTCTGCGGCATCCGCTGTCGACTGGGCCATGACCAGGTAGCCACCCCCGGGCAGGCGGGTCACCATGGCCCGCAGCGGCACGGGTCCGGCCGTGAGCGCCCCGCCCGCGTGGGCCTTCAGCTGCTCCGCGGACAATTCCAATGGGGTGGTGGCAAGGTGCACACCGGCCATGCGCTGGAGTGTCCGGCCCTGGGAGTCCAGTACCAGCACCAGTCCGTCCGGAGGTGTTTTCCCGGCGTCCAGACGGTGGCCGGTGGCGACGATGGGCAGCAGCCATTGGCGGCCCTGTTCCAGCTCCGCGTCCACTCGGGCGTTCTGGTGGCGGACCACCGCGTCCACCGCCAGGGCGTCCGCGGCGATGACCCCGATGCTGGTGATGGCCAGGAAACCAAGGAGCAGCCGCCAGTACATCGACCCGCGCGGCCACAACCCGAGCCGGACACGTCGTGTGGTCGACACGGTTCAGCCTGTCCGGGGTCGGCTGGCGGGGGAGGCGGGCGGCAGGTACCCGAGCCTGTGCACCGTGCGGATCAGTTTAGGTCGAGCAGCATGACGTCCAGCAGCACCGCATCGGGGGGGCTGCAACGTGACCGCTTCCAGCGCCGGGCGCCCCGCCGCGGCAGTCACCGAGTCGAAACCCGCGAGCTGCAACGCGGCGCTCGGCATCGCCGCGAGGCCCACCGCGTCCTCGACCACCAGGAGCCCCGGCGAGGAGGCAGAAGCCCGGCCTCCCGGATCGGCCTGTGGGAACACCGGCGCGGGAACACTCATCGAGTTACTCCAAGGATGTGCGGGCAGACCTGGAGCCGACACGGATGTACAACAATCCGCCTGTGCCGACATCAACCGGTCGGGTCGGTGCATGTGGATAGTAAACGGAGCAAATGTGACGGACAGGGAAACACCGGATATCAAGGCGGCCTCGTCGCGCCCGAGGACAGATGACTGCAGGTCTGACACGACGCCCTTTTGCCTCACCGGCCGAGACCCTGTGGGCTGCGGCTGCCAGGTGGGGGCGTGGCGGTGGTCCCGGTGCGCCGGCGGGAGGGCCGTTCCTTCCGTGTGGGGCTCGTTGGCCGGGGCGAGCAGGACGGCTGCTGTGGTGTGCCGGTGTTCTGGAACGCGATCAACCACGTCCTGCCGATCCTCGACACCCGGCGCATCGACGTCACCCCGCCGAACGGCCTCACACGTGCAGATCAGACCCACACGTCAACACCCCTCTTCGGCGTCTGCCGCAGCACGCCAGTGATCTGGGGACAACGGCTGGATCCCAGCAACTTTCTCCGAAAGGTGCTTGGCGCCTCGGGGTTCGTGCAGCCCACGGGGAAACAGCGGCTGCCTCCTACCGGGCGTCCGGCCGCCCTCTATCGGCGGGGGAGTGCATGGTTGCTCAGTCCGCCTTTGTTGCGCGGTGTTGGGTAGGCCGCGCAGTCCGCGAAGGCGTGAGCTGACAGCACGGCCGTCGGCAGAAAAGCCAGTGGGCCGCGCCGCCCCGTCCGGCGATACTCGACCGTGTGTTCCTGACGATCAGCACCACCGGTGCCCCCGACCGCACCGCGACAGATCTGGGCTTCCTACTGCACAAGCATCCGGACAAGGCCCAGAGTTTCAACTTGTCGAACTACGGCTTCGCACAGATCGCAGGAAATCGAGTCTTTGGTCAGGGTTGTGGCGCCGGCAACGTGGGAGAACTATTTATCCAGGCCAGGTCGAACTGCTGCAGGGCGATGGAGTACAGGAGCCCCGGAGCCCGGACGTACATACACGGAGAATTCCTGCCGTGAGTGGAGCTGCTGTAGAAGGTGAGATAGGCAACCCGATCCGTTGCAATCACGCGGCAGATGTTGGGTAGATTGAATTCCCGAAGCTCGAAATTGCTTCGTGTGCGGGTCGCATGGGCCAGGTAGTCCATGTTCGTCCGGACCTGGTCCCTGAGCAGTTCCGGACTGTAGCCGGGGTCGAATCGATGGAGGTCGTTCGAACGCCGGTCGAGCCAGGAGTCACCCTGAGGGTGCGGGGCGGGCAGCAGGACCTGGACGGAATCCACTGACAACGCCCCCGACCACAGAGGGGAAAAGACCTCGCGGGTGAGCACGTTTCCGCGTCCCGCCAGGACCTTGATCCAGCGGGCCCGGCTGAGGTCGCGTGCGATGTCCTGTTCGGCGGACGATTGGCGACGGTATACGCGCCTGAGGCCGGTGCCAGTGCACCAGGAGCACACGGTTACCAGCCACCACAATGGCCGCGAGCCGCGCAGGAGGCCTAGGGCCAGTGCGATCACACTGGCTGCCAGAGAACTGAGTATCCCAAACAGAAAAGCTGTCATGCAAGCCATCTCCCTGTACTGGGCCTATCTCGATTGCTTGGCTCGCGGTCAGCAGAGATAGGGGAGGAGTCGCCGCAGGATTTTCGCAGCATTTTGGGCGGCGAGTTCGTGGTGCCCGTGGCCCTTCTCCTCGTCGGCGTTGTCGGAGACGCCCCGGATGACGATCCAGCCCGGGTTGACTACGCCATGGACGGAGTTCTCCTGCCAATACTGGCTCAGTCCTCCGGCTTCCATGTCCACCGCCAAGACCTTTTCGTGGTAGTTTGTGAGGTAGCTTCGTATTTCGCTATCGCGATCAGCGATGACGGCTTCGCCCGAACCAATCACCCCCGGGTAGACCTCGAATCCAGCTGATGCAGGGTCGGATGGCTGGCCGTTTATGCGTGCTGGGGTTCCGTGATCTGCGAAAAAGGCATTCACCGCATGGACGACCGGTGCTGGAGCCTGGCGATGTTCTCCGCGGCGACGAACATCCCCGAGAGGATTGATTTTTCGATTCTCGTAGTAAACGATGTCTGTGGAGACGATGACGTTGCCGATGCGGGCGTGTTCGTCGTGGATTCCGCCGCCTACGCCGACCAGGGCCCACAGTTGCGGCGCGTAGTGGCGCCTTAGGTTTTCCAGAGCAGCCATCGTGGACCGTTGTCCCTGGGACTGGCTCTGAGTGGCTACTATCCGGATGGTTGATTCCGGTGTGGTGTAGCTGCCCCGGTAGAAGTACAGCCCGCCAGGTTCCTTGTGGCGTTCCAGTTTCAACTCGCGGATGACGGCACGCAGCTCCTCGCTGAGGATGGTGACCACCCCGATGTCCCACGTAGTCCCCCGTTGGTTGCCGGCCTCGCTGCCGGCAAGGGTGCCGGCGGCTCGGGAGGGGGTAGTCATGGAGACTTGGGCATGGTCTCCGATGGCGTTGCCGCTGAAGTTGTTGTTGTCACCACGGTTGCTGATGCCTCGGTTGGTGGTCACTTGCTTCCTCCGCTACTGGAATTGCTGGAGCTTGCCGGCTGGGTTGCAGGGGCGGAAACCTGAGCTGCGTCGCCCACCGCATTGTGGCTGAAGTTGTTGTTGTCGCCGAAGTTGAAGATGCCGCTATTGATAATATTGAGCGCACGGTTAGTGAACTCGGATATATCCACATCTCTGGAGTAAAGGAAGTCGCTGGTGGCTCGAAGCAACCTTTGCTCGATCGTCTTCATCTGGCCAAGGATGTCGCTCTTCTCCAATTGGATCTTTGACCAGTCCTGGCTCGATTCCTCTCGTATGCTCACTCGGCTGCCGATCAGCACATTGCGGATCGGTGCGACGGTAAGGTCTCGAGGTAGGACAGCTGCCTTGCTCAGGGCAAAGAGATAGCGAAGGGCCCGCCACGATTCCTGGATCTCTAGGGGTAACGCGGCCAGTTCGCGTAAAGCGGCCCAGACGACTGCCAAGGCCCCATGGTGGCCAAATTCCTCAGATCGCTGGAAGGACCGCGGAGTGTGGGCCAGGGCGCACGCCGCCGTTGAGAGGCTCAAGGTCCGTCCCTGCAGGCTCACATGCAGGAGAACCGTCGCCACGTACTCCGATCCCTCTGTCGGCGCTGTGAATTCGAGGAAGTGGTGCTGCTTGGAGCCAGGCGCGTTGATGAGGGTGCGCAGGCTGGCTTCGTCAAGTGCATGGGGGAGGAGGGAGTGGTCCGCCGCTACATCTGTCTCTGCCACATAGACCCGATCTCGGACTTGTACTGGAAGCCGGACATCTTGGCTGTCGGTGTCAAGCAGTTGGACTGCCTCGCGCAGATGGTCGACCAGTTCGTGGGTCTGGAAGGGCGGGATGAGGTGTTCGCGCTCGTGGAGCGGTGCCTCGTCGTCGGTGTTCGGCCGCAGTAGCTGGATGCTCATTGGTGGGTTCCACTGGTAGACGAGTTCACCGGCCCCGATGAAGGGTGACTCGTCCCCGAAGAGCGTGAAGGCGGTGAGGTCGTCTTGGTCCTCGCCCTTGTCTTCTCTGTGGCGAGGGCGACGGTAGACGGCACAGACATGTCGCTGCTGCACGTCGGCCACTCGTTGACGGCTGGATAGTCGAGTGGGTCGAAGGGTCTGCGCGCGGAGAATCTGGTTGAGCATCAGTTGACGTGCAGCTCCAACGAGAAGGCACATGAGTGTCATGCCCGCTGCTAGGTAAACGGCTGCCCTGGCATCACCAGGGTTGGCTAGCGCGACGGTCAGGCTGGTGACGAGCAGGGACAGCATCGCGACGCGGAGGCGCTTGTAGGAGGGCGTCAGCGCCGAGTACCTCCGGGGAAGGAACAACCTGACGAGGTATCCCTGGTCTCGTAGCGGCCCCAATCCACGTCGTTTGGACTCTCGCTTGGAGCTCGCCTCCCGGTCGACCTCCCGTATGAGCATGGCGATGCGGAGCAGCCTGAGCATGGCGAGGACGCAGACGATGAGGATGGTGGTAGGCACAGCGCCGGCGAGTGCCGGTGTGACCACTGCCCCCAGCAATGCCATGCGGAGAAGGGTCATCAGAGCCGCGGCCCGCCACGCATGGTGCATGACGGGGACGACGTCGAACCCGTAGGACGGGGCGACCCTTCGGTGTGGGGCGGTGCACACCTTGTCAATTACAAGATCACGGAATCGCTCATCCACGTACACGCCAGCGCATAAGTGGCGGGTGGCAGCTGTGGGTTCGTCGGTTGGTTCCGTGGCCGGTAGCGCCTGGGGAGTGATCATGCCCCGCCCCCGCCTTGTAGAGTTAAGGTCTATGAGACCATAAGTGCGCGGCATGTTTAAGTCAATACGACCTTTAGGAGACCAGGTGGACGACTGGCTGAAAGACTCCGATGAGGTGAAGGCATCGTGGATCACTGTCGACCTGGCGATCTTCACCGTCAGAGCAGATCAACTGATGGTGCTTCTCGTCGAGCGCGGGCTGGAGCCGTTCCTTGGACGGTCCGCCCTGCCAGGCGGGTATGTCCAAAAGGACGAGACCCTACGGGAAGGGGCATTGCGCGAGCTTTGGGAGGAGGCCGGGATCAACGGCCGCCAACTGCACCTGGAGCAGCTCGGCGCCTATGGAGATCCTGACCGCGACCCGCGTGGAAGGGTGGTCACCATTGCCTATCTCGCGCTCGGGCCAGATCTCCCCGTTCCTGTCGGCGGTACTGACGCTGCGCGCGCCTTTTGGACTCCTGTGGCGGAGCTGGCGGAGCTGGCGGAGGTTGCAGAGGGGCTCGCTTTTGACCACGCGGTCATCGTCGCGGACGCCTTGGAGGAGATCCGCAGGAAGCTTGAGTACACCGCTGTCGCCACAGCCTTCTGCGGAGAGACGTTCACCCTGAGTGAGTTGCGCGCGGTCTACGAAGTGGTCTGGGGGCAGCGCCTGGATCCGAGCAACTTTCGCCGCAAGGTGCTCGGTACTCCGGGGTTCGTGCAATCAACAGGCGAACAGCGTCTCCCCGTGACTGGGCGCCCGGCTGCCGTCTATCGGCGAGGGGAGGCGTGGTTGCTCAGTCCTCCTCTGCTACGCGGCATTGGTTAGGCCGCGGAGTCCGTGGTGGAGTGCGCCGACAGCCCAGCTGTCGGCAGAAAAGCCAGTGGGCTGAGCCGCTCCGTCCGGCGATACTCGACCGTGTGTTCCTGACGATCAGCACCACCGGTGCCCTCGACCGCCCCGCGACAGACCTGGGCTTCCTGCTGCACAAGCATCCGGACAGGTCTCAGAGTTTCAACTTGTCGAACTATGGCCTGGCGGTGGCGTTGGAGCGGCACCGCATGGTGGCCCGCGACCTTGGGGGCCGGTTCGTCCTGGGTCCGCGCTGGGCGGAGTTGGCCTCCGCTGCGGGCGAGGACCGGCTGCTGGCGGCCGCGGGACCGGTGTTGGCCCGGCTGCTGGAGAGCACGGGGGAGAGCGTGCAGGTCTACCGCCGTCAGGGCGATCTGCGGGTCTGTGTCGCGGCGGCCGAGCGGCGCTCGGGCCTGCGGGACACGGTGCCGCTGGGCAGCGCGCTGCCGATGAGTGCGGGCTCGTCCGCCCAGGTGCTGTTGGCGTGGGAGGAGCCGGAGCGGCTGCACCGCGGCCTGCACGGCGCCGGGTTCACCGCCAGCACCCTGGCCGGGGTCCGCCGGCGGGGCTGGGCCCAGTCGACAGGCGAACACGACCCGGGCCTCGCCTCGGTCTCGGCCCCGGTACGCGGGGCCGGCAACAAGGTGGTGGCAGCCGTCTCCGTCTCGGGCCCGGTCGAGCGGCTCACCCGGTACGCCGGGCGGGTGCACGCCCCCGCACTCCTGGAAGCCGCCCAGCGACTGACCCAGTCCCTGCACGGGGACTGACCCACCGTAGCCGTCCGTGGGCGAACCGGCCACGGTGCGGCGGCTCCGGCGGGCCCGGTGCGCAACCACCGATGACGATCAATCAACACGTGGCAAGGAACCTGACATGAGCGATGTGAAGGACAACAACGGCACCGCGCTGGAGGACGGCGACTCCGTGACGCTGATCAAGGACCTGAAGGTGAAGGGAACCTCGGAGACCCTCAAGCGGGGAACGCTGGTGAAGAACATCCGGCTGACCGGCAGCACAGACGAGATCGAATGCAACACCAAGAAGGTCAAGGGCCTAGTCCTGAAGACCGCCTTCCTCAAGAAAGCCTGATCCCGCACCCCACTGAGTTCAGGGCCGACCGCCGTGGCATCCGGCGATCGGCCTCGCCCCTGCGCAGCGCTCGCCCGGGAGGCCGCAGCGGCGCGCGTCGCTGCGGTCCGGTTCTCGACCCGGGACAGAGCGGGGGAGTAATCGAGCCTGGTAGGGCGCACCACCATTAGGCCCTGGTGGTCGCTCTGCGCTCGGCGTCCGCTTGGTGGAGCGGCTCCAGGGATCCGTCGCGGTCGGCGAGTAAGGACAGCAGGATTCGGCGGGTGGAGCGCAGGAGTTCTGTCACCTCTCCGTCGGCCAGGGTGTACACCACGGTCGAGCCCTGCCGGGTGGAGAACACGAGGCCGGACCGCCGCAGCAGCGCGAGTTGCTGGGACAGGTTGGGGGGTTCCACGCCGATGTCCGCCACCAGGTCGTAGACCGGTTTGGCCCCGTCCAGCAGCAGTTCCAGCAGCTCGATCCGTACCGGATGCCCCAGCATCCGGAAGAGCTCCGCCTTCAGCTGGTGGAGCCGGGTGGGCATCAGATGTCCAGGACCGCATCGACCTGCTGCAGCTGGCGCCTGGCCAGGGCCAGGTTGGCCCGCCTGCGGTCCAGGACCAGGTAGAGGAACAGGCCCGCGCCGCCGTGCGCGGTCAGCGGACGCACGAGGTGGTACTGGCTGGTGAGGGTAGTCAGGATGTCCTCGATGCTGCCGGTCACGCCGAGCATCTCCATGACGCGGAGCTTGGCGCGGACCAGGTCGGTGTTGCCCGCGGCGCCGACGCCCAGGTCGAGGTCCTTGCCGCCGCCCAGGGTGCCCAGCGCCATGCCGCTGTTCACGTCGAGGGCGACGCCGAGTGCGCCCTCGATCATCATGGCTTGCTTCAAGGCGATGTCTGAGTTCTCCATGGACGTTAACGCTAGGCAGTCGGTTGGTTACGGCGCTGATGAATTGCGAATTGCTGCAACTCGTCCGGCTCGGGGTGTACATTGCCCGTCGCCGGTGCCTATGGTCAGGCCGCTGGCGTGCGGAGTTGCGCGGTGGTGATCACGCCGAGCGCGTAGCCGTCGGCGTCGACGACGGGCCAGGTGTTCAAGCCGCGAGCCTGCATGGTGGCCGCGGCGGTGCTGGCGGGTGTATCGGGGTGGGCGAAGGGGCCGGTGTCGTGGCCGTGTTCGAGGTCGCGCAGGCGGGTCTGCTGGGTGTACCAGGGCTGGGCGCGGTAGGCGTCGAGGTCGGCTTGGGTGATCAGACCGACGCAGTGGCCGTCCTCGCCCCGGATGAGCAGGTAGTCCGCGTGGGCGCTGTTCAGGATGACCAGCGCCTTGTCGACGGCGGTGTGGTCGCTGGCCTGCAGTTCGGCCGGGACCATGATGTCGGCGGCGGTGGGCTGGTGGTCGGGGGTGGTCGGGGGCGGGGCCATGGGCCGTTCCTTTCGGGTCACAGATCATTCCCCGCCTGGGAGAGGTTGAAGCTCCTATCGGTCAGCGGGAAGTCCGGGACGACGGTGCAGGCGAGGGCCACCGGGAGCGCCAGCCAGTTGAAACAGGACGGGGCGACGGATTCGACCCGGGCCAGGGCGCCCTCGGCGGCGGGTTCGATGCGGGAGGTGATGGTGCCGCGCCAGCCCTCGGCGATGCCGACCCCCGAGGCGGCCTGCACTGGTGCCGAGCGGGGCGAGCATCCGGGATCGGCCCGGTAGGACTCCGCCGCGCGGCGTTCAGCCGCGGGCCAGTTCCAGGCGCTGGTCCAGGCGGGTGTCGATCCACTTGGTCAGCCGCTCGACCTCCGCGTTGTCGCCCGCCTTGCGGGCGGCGTTGAGCTGCCGGGCGGCGATGGCGAGTTGGTGGTCGACACCGGAGAAGGGCTTGAGGGGATCGGCGGGCACGACGGTCTCCTGTTCGAGGGGCGGCGGGGAGCCGGGTGCGGCGGGCGGGGGCAGCTGGACGAGGCGGTGTTGGTACCAGCGGGGCCACCAGCGGCTCATGGACGCCTCCGGGTCGGTGGGAGCGGGGAGGGTCACGGGGAAGCGGGCGGGGTGGTGTCCTGCCAGCCCGCCGAATGCCACTGCTGGGGGATACGTGACTGCCCGTCGGGCTCGCCTGCGGGGGAGGGATGGGTGGCTAGTGCTGTTTCCAGGTTTGGGTGCTGGCGGATCACGGGGTCTCCGGCGCGCGGTATGAACGGGGCCTTGTCGGCGGGCGTTCCGGCCAGCTCCAGTGGGCGCCGGTGTTCGGCCAGGCGCCAGGCGGCGGCCACCACGGAGTCGCGGCCCCACTGCGACCAGCCCTGCAATCCGGTCAGGTCCAGGATGACCGGGCCCTGGCCGCGGGCCAGGGCCCAGCCGACGGCCCCGCCAAAGCGTGCGGTGGCCTCATCTCCCAGAAAACCGGACAGCGACAGGACGCCTGCCCCCGGACGGTTCTCGTAGTGCCACTGGATCGTCATGCGCGGTCGGCTTCCTGCTGGATGCTGATGGTCGGGGGAAGGTCAGTGGTTGCGTCCGCCGAAGTAGAACAGCAGCATGACGAAGCCGGCGAAGACGTGGAAGCCGATGACGTAGATGAAGGCGCGGATCCACACACCCTTGTTGGCGCGGCGTCCGCCGCCCTCGCTGCCGTCGTCGCCCTGCTGGGCCGCGGCTGCGGTGTCGGCGGCGGCGATCATCGCCAGGACTGCGGCGGCATCCGATGACGCGAGGTCGCGTCGGGCACTGTGGGTCGGGCCGGTGATGGTCGGCTCGTCGGGTGGTCCTGTCGTGCCGGTGGGTTCGGTCATGGCCGCGGGTCTCCTTGCAACGCTGACGTGGCTGCCTCGGGCACGGGGTCGGCTGCGGGGATGTGGCGGCGGATGCGCAGGGCGCCGCCGGTGGTCTCGGCCCGGGCCAGCAGGGCGTTGACCCCGTCAGTGTCGGTCACCGTGGTGGTGGGGGCGTGGTGGCCGGGCAGGTGGTGAGTGACCTCGAAGCGCACAGGCGTCCTCTCCTTCATTGTTCGATCGGCCGGGCGTTCAGCTGGGGGTTCGGGGCAGGGCGGCGCGGACGGTCTTGCCCCGGCCGGCGAAGTCCGGGCGCAGGTCCAACTGCCCGCCGCACTGGTGCACCAGGTTCGCCAGCACCCGCAGGCCCCCCGGGGTGGTGGCGGTCGGTGGCCAGGGTGGCAGGACCGGGTCCTCGTCGTGGACCGCGACCGTGAGCTGATGCGTTTCGAGAGTGATGGTCAGGTCCAGTTGCGGTGACCGGGCGGCGTGGCGGACGGTGTTGGCGACGAGCTCGGTGGTGATCAGCAGGGCGGCGTCGATCGTGCTGGTGGTGGGCAGGCCCCAAGTGGTGAAGGCCATCTGGGCGGTGCGCCGGGCCAGGGTCACTGATGCCGCCGTGTTGGGCAGTGTGAGCGTGTGCTGCTGCCGGGGGGCGTAGTCGGGCTTCGGCCCGGTGTGGGCGGCGGGTCGGTGCCACTGGCTGGGGCGGGTCACTGGGCTGCCCCAGCCTCGGGGGCGGGCGCGCGGCGGAAGCCGGAGACCAGACGGGGCCTCAGCCGCAGGATCCGGCTGGCAGGCCCGTTGACGAAGGCGGGCAGGCTGCGCCGGTAGTGGTCCAATTCGTGAACGTCGCGCACCGGGGTGGCCAGTCCCGAGACGAACACGTGCCAGCCCGCGGTGCCTGCGGTATCGATGTCGTCCGCCGTGTAGGTGGCAGGCAGTCCTGCCTCCAGCGCCTGGTCCAGCGAGGTGCCGAGCGGGGCACGGATGATCAGATCGCCGAGCACCACCGCATGAACCGCCGGACAGACCATGGGAAGCGCCGCCTGCACGCAGGTCAGGCTGCCCCGCCAGGCGCCGGCGGCCAGCCACAGCGCCTCCGCGCGCTCCAACGGCTGCAGATGGATCTGCGGTGCGGAGGAAGTCCTCATCGGCCCGCCCCCACCGGTTCCGGGGTGTCCAGGTCGCCGGTGCGCTGCGCCGGCAGGAGGCCGGTGTCGTGCAGGTGGGCGCGAGCGAAGGCGAGAGCCTCCGGGGTGGTGGCGAACAGCCAGCCGGTGTCGTGCAGTTCGTCGAGAACGCCCAGGGCGTCCAGGCGGTTCTGGTGGTTCTCCTTCACCCCGGAGACCAGCACCAGCGTCCCGCGGCGCGTCAGCTTGCCGATCGCATCACCCAGCACTTTCGCGCCGGAGGCGTCGATCGCGCTGACCCGCGACATCCGCAGGATCACCACCCGCACGTCGGCCGACTCGGTCAGCTCCAGCAGGAAGCGGTGGGCGGCAGCGAACAGCAGCGCGCCGTCCAGCCGGTAGGCCACGATGTGCTCCGCCAGCAGCGCCTGCTCCTCCTGGTGGTGATCCGCCGGCGGCAGGTCGGCGTGCAGCGGAACCTGCTCGATCCGGGCGGCCTCCGCTACCGACCGCAGCGCCAGCACCCCGGACAGCACCAGTCCCGCGATCACTGCGGTGACCAGGGTGAACGCCAGGGTCGCGGCGGCGGTCAACACCAGTATCAGTGCCTCCCCACGGCCGGATCGGGCCAGCGCTCGCAGCGAGCCGACCTCGACCATCCGGATCGCGGTGGCGATCAACACCCCGGCCAGCGCCGCCAGCGGGATCCCGGCCACCAGCGGGGCGGCGGCGAAGACGATGACCGCCAGCACCGCGGCGTGCACCAGCGCGGACAGCCGCGAGGCCGCCCCGGAGCGGACGTTGACCGCGGTGCGCGCGATCGCCCCGGTCGCGGCCACCCCGCCGAACAGCGGGGCTGCCAGGTTCGCCAGACCCTGCCCGAACAGTTCACGGTTGCTGTCGTGCCGCTCGGACACCGTCATCGCATCGGCGGCCGTGGCCGACATCAGCGACTCCAACGCCGCCAGCGCGGCCACCGCCAGCGCCGAGGGCAGCAGTGCCGGAACCGCCGAGGCGTTCAAGAAGCTGAGGGAGGGGGCGGGCAGCCCGGCGGGCAGGTGCCCGATCGTGGCCACGTCCAGCCGCGCAGCCTTCGCGACCACGGTGGCCAGCGCCACCGCGAAAAGCGAGAACGGGACCGCCGGTCGCCAGCGGGCGCCGGCCAGCATGACCACGACCACTGCGCTGGTCACCGCGAGCGCGGCCCAGTGGGGGTGCGTGGCGAAGTCCTGCACGGTCTTGAATGCGACCACCGCCGGGCTGCTCCCGGGCGGGGCCTTGATCCCCAGCGCGCCGGGGACCTGCTGCAGGGCGATCACGGCCGCGATCCCGACCGTGAAGCCCTCCACCACCGGCACCGGCACATACGCCATGAAGCTCCCGGCCCGCAGCAGGGCCAGCAGCACCAGCGCGACCCCGGCGAGCAGACCCACCGTCAGCACACCCGAGGTGCCGTACCGGTGCACGATCGGCACCAGCACCACCGTCATCGCCCCGGTCGGACCGGACACCTGCAGGTTGGACCCGCCGAACACGGCCGCCAGTGCCCCGGCGACCACCGCGGTCACCAGCCCGGCCTGGGCCCCGGCCCCCGACGAGATCCCGAATCCCAGCGCCAGCGGCAGGGCGACGATCGCCACCGTCAGCCCGGCCAGGAGGTCCTTGCGCGGGGAGCGGCCCATGGTCGCCCAGATGTGACGGTTCGGTAGCACCCCCAGCAGCCGGTCCCGCACGATCCGGCCCGCCCTGCGGTTCGTGTTCGTGGTACTCACGCGCTCTTCGCCACCGCTTCCCGGTCCGCCTCGCGCAGCTCCGCGAGGAGGTCCTGCTGGTCGGCCAGCAGTTCGGTCAGGATCTTGCGTGCGGCGCGCAGCAGGTCCGCCACGTCACCGCCGGCCAGGGCGTAGACCACGGTGTCGCCGTCCCGGGTAGCAGTGACGATCCCGGACCGGCGGAGTACTGCCAGCTGCTGGGAGAGGTTGGAGCGCTCCACCTCGATCTGCGTCAACAGGTCGCGCACCGGCATCGGCCCCTCCTGCAGCAACTCCAGCACCCGGATCCGCACCGGATGCCCCAGCATCCGAAAGAACTCCGCCTTCGCCTGGTACAACGGCACCGGCACCGTGATCAGCCCCTCTCCTGCTCCATAGCGGCCCGATCCGCGTCTGCGGACGGCACCTCGACCCCGTTGTCACGGGCCAGACGCAGCGCGTCCTCCAACTCGTCCACGGCCAGCGAAACCGCGTACGAGTCGTGCGCGGCCACCGCCTCCGCCACGCCCGTCCGCGCCGCCCGCACCCGTGCGATCAGTGCCTCGGTGAACTCGTCCATCCCCGTACCTCCCGTGCCCTGCGGCGACCAGCCCACGGCCGGCCCTGCCACCGGATCCAGCTATCCATAATGTATCAAATTGAAGAATTCTTCAATCCTAGGTTGCAAGGACACCGGACCGGACGGCCCCTTCGGGCCACACCACGCCCACCGCACCGCCCCGGGCCCGGGTGTAGGCGACCAGGTCGGCAGTCAGATCCTGCTCGTCGCCCGGCAGCCCGTCCCACGCCGCCAGCACCCGACCGCACTGTGCCACCCAAGCGCGCTCCATCGCCGCCCACGAGTCAGGATCGTCGCGCACGACGGGCACCATCTCGACCTTCCGCGCAGCCAGCATCAACTCCGCGACACTTCCACGGCGGCCCTCCACCACGACGGTCACCTCGCCCTGCCATACCGGCAGCACTAGCTCGATGGGCACCCCGAGCTGGACCGCCGCACGAGCGAAGACCAGCGGCGCACCGACCCCCGCCCGCAGCACCACATGCCCACCGCTGGGCACCCACTCCACCAGCGCCCGCAGCATCAACCGCTGCAGCGCGGGCGTCGCTGCCTCTGGCAGGTCCGCATGTCCGATCAACCCGACCGCTCCCACGCCACCAGTCCCCTTCTCTCCATCGCTCGCGGTCTCCCCTGGTCGGGAGAGCAGCAGTCGCAGGGCCCTGTACCGCTCGAAAAGTCATCGCTGCACGTCATGATGCGTATCGGTACTCGTTGATGGTGCCACCGAGGCGGCGGGTGCGTAGGAGTCTGTGGCCGTTGGGGTCTTCGATGGTGGTGGGTTGTTCGGCGGCGTCGGGCGGGAGCTGCGCTCGGGCTTGATGGGGCCGGTGCCGGTTGTAGTGATCCTGGAATTCGGTGAGGACGTGGCGGGCATGGGCCTCGTTGATGAACAGGACATGGTCGAGGGCTTCGCGTCGGATAGTTCTGATCACCCGTTCGCAGTGGGCGTTCATTCGGGGTACTCGTGGGGCGCTGAGCAGGACGTCCATGTCCTCGGACCGGAAGACGGCATCGAAGGACTCGGTGTACTTGGTATCGCGGTCGCGCAGGACGAAGCGCAGGGACTCCATGCGGGCGCCGAGATCCGTGGCGAGGTTGCGTGCCTGCTGGGACGCCCATTGTCCGGTGGGGTGGGTGGTGACGCCGGTGATGTGCAGGCGGCGGATACCGTGTTCGAGGAACGCCATGGCGTACAGGCGCGTGCCGAGCACGGTGTCGACGTGAAAGAAGTCCGCGGCGATGATGCCCTCGGCTTGGGCGGTCAGGAACTCTCGCCAGTTGGGTCCGGTGCGGCGTGGGGCGGGGTCGAGGCCGGCGGCGGTCAGGATCTCCCAGACCGTGGACGGCGCGATCGGGTGTCCCAGGCGGGCGAGTTCGCCTTGGATCCGGCGGTGGCCCCACTGCGGATTTTCGTTCGCCAGGCGCAGCACCAGCCGTTTGAGGGCGGCCGCTGTCGGTGGTCGACCAGTGTGGCGGCGGTGCGTTGAGTAGTCCCACTTCTTCGCGATCAGTCTGCGGTGCCAGGCCAGGAGGGTACCGGGCGTGACGGGGAAGACCGTCGCCCAGCGGCGGCGGGGGATCAGTGAGGACAGGGCGGAGAACCAGAACCTGTCTGCCGGTTCGTAGCGGACCGGTGCTTTGAGCTGACGACGCAGCACGGTGTTCTCGTGACGCAGTACCAGGAGTTCGGCGTCCTTGGCGGTGTCCTGGCGCAGCAGAACCCCAGGTATGGACAGCAGGGTGCGGGCGGCGCGGTACAACAGCGACACGATCATCAGGTCAGCATCCCAGTCACCGCCGACAGCCACGGGCAGCACCGCTCAGCTGCAGCGATGACTTTCCGAGCGGTACAGGTTCTTCAGCGCGCCGACGTCTGCCTGGTACGGCCGACAGCAGCTCCTGGGTGTAGGAATGCTGCGGATCGGCGAACACCTGCTCCACCGGTCCGGTTTCGACCACTCGCCCGTCCTTGAGCACCAGCACCCGCTCGCAGATCTCCCGCACCACCGCCAGGTCGTGCGAGATGAAGAGCACCGCCAGCCCCAGTGAGCTCTGCAATTCCCGTAGCAGATCCAGCACTTGGGCCTGGACTGAGACATCGAGCGCGGATACGGGCTCGTCGCACACCAGCAGGCGCGGTTGGGAAGCCAACGCCCGTGCGATGGCCACCCGTTGCCGCTGACCGCCGGACAGCGCCAGCGGCCGCCGTCCCAAGTGCTGAGCGGCCAGTCCCACCTGCTCCAGCAGCCGGACGCTGCGGTCGTGCCGTTCCGGCGCGGCGAGACCGGCCGTGCCGAGCGCCTCGCTGAGGCTGCGGGCCACGGTCCAGCGCGGGTCGAAGGCGCTCAACGGGTCCTGCGGGACCAGTTGCAGACTGTGGCGGCGCGAGCGGCGCTCCCGCTCCCGAATGCCGCTCCACTGCTCCCCGGCCAGCCGGACCGTGCCGCGGTCCGGCTCCAGCAGCCCGAGCGCCATCCGGGCCAGAGTCGACTTGCCCGATCCGGACTCCCCGACGAGTCCCAGCGTCTCCCCGGCCCGCACGGTGAAGCTGACGCCGTCGACGGCGGTCCGCCGGGTCGTGCCCTCGCTCCTGAAGTGTTTGGCCACATCCGCGACTTCGAGTAGCGGTTGCCCCGGCGCAGCCGGCCGTCCGGCAGCGGTGGTCGTGGCAGCGGTCGTGGGCCGGATTCCCGGAACGGCTGCCAGCAGCGCCTTGGTAAAGGGATGCCGGGGGCCGCCCAGGACCTGCTCCACGGTGCCGTACTCGACGACGGTGCCCTCCTGCATCACGGCGACCTCGTCGGCCAGTGTCTCGACCACGGCCAGGTCATGGCTGATCAACAGCAGCCCGGTGCCATTCGCTTTCAACTTGCCCAGCAAGGCCAGGATTCTGGCCTGCACAGAGGCGTCCAGCGCTGTGGTCGGCTCGTCGGCGATCAGCGTGGCCGGGCCGGCCGCGAGCGCGGAGGCGATCAATGCCCGCTGGCGCAGTCCGCCCGAGAGCTGGTGCACGTAACTGCGGGCCCGTGCCTCCGGCTCGGGTACCCCGACCTGCTCCAGCAGCTCCAGCACCTTGGGCCTTACAGCCCGCCGCGGTACGGTGCGATGCACCAGCAGCGGTTCGGCGATCTCCCGCCCCACCGGGCGCAGCGGGTCCAGGGCCACGAGCGCGTCCTGGGCCACCAGGCCCACGCGGCGCCCGCGGACGGTGCGCCAGTCGCGTGGTCCGAACGAACGGGCGTCCGCGCCGGAGATCAGCATGCGCTCGGCGCCGACGATCGCGGAGGGACCGGCCAGTCCCAGCAGGCTCCTGGCCAGGGCGCTCTTCCCCGATCCGGACTCGCCGACCAGAGCCAGGCAGCGTCCCGGGGCGAGTGAGAGAGATACTCCACGGACAGCGTGCACCTGGTCGGGACCGCTGCCGAAGCGGACATCCAGCCCCGATACGTCCAGCAGCAGCCGGGTGTCCACGATCTCAGCGGTCACGACGCCGCCCGCCCTTCGTAGCGTGCCTGCGCGTACCGGCCCAGCACGGTGACCGCGAGGACCGTGCACACGAGCAGGAGGCCCGGGAAGAGTGCGATCCACCAGGCCTGCTGCAGGTAGTCCTGGCCGTCCGTCAGCATCGCTCCCCACTCGGGCGTGGGCGGCTGGGCGCCGAGCCCCAGGTAGCTGAGCGCGGCCCCGGCCGATATGGACGCGCCGAGGGTCACTGTGGCCAGCACCAGCAACGGCCCCAGCGTGTTGGGCAGGACATGGCGCAGCACGATCAGCGGGCGCCGCACGCCCAGGCCGACCGCTCCCTCGACATATCCGGACCGACGCACCACCAGCGCCTGGCCGCGCACCACGCGGGCGAAGCCGGGTGCGGTGCCGACCGCGACCGCGATCGTGGCTCCGGCCACGCCCTTGCCGGTGATCAGGAGCACCATCAGGGCCAGCAGCAGTCCCGGCAGTGCCAGCAGCACCTCGGCGGCGCGCATCAGCAGTGCGTCCCCGAACCGGCCGCTGAGCGCGGCGGCCAGTCCCCACAGCACGGCCAGCGCTACTCCGGCCCCGGTGGAGACGGCGCCGATGGCCAGTGAGTAGCGGGTGCCGTACACCGCTCGGGTGAAGACGTCGCGGCCCAACTGGTCGGTGCCGAACCAGTGCCGGCCGCTCGGCGGCTGCAGGGTGCGCAGCGGGTCGGTGTCGGCCGGGCTGCCCCCCGCGAACAGTGCAGGGTGGGCGGCTGCCAGCACGATCAGGAGCAGTACCAGGGCAGCCACGGCCGGCCCGGGGCGCACCCGCTCGAGTGGCCGCCGCCGGATCCGCAGCGGCGGCGCGGACACCCCGGTGGGCGCTGCGGGTACTCCGGCGGGCAGGGAGTGTTCGGCTGTCATGCGGCTCGTACTCCTGTTCCTTCGCGCAACCGGGGATCGATCACCACGTACAGCAGTTCGACCAACGCCCCCACTGCCACGAACACCACGGCGGACGTGGCCACCACGCCCTGGACCACGGGCAGGTCGCGGTCCCTGACCGCCTGCAGGGTGATTCGTCCCAGCCCGGCCCTGGCGAAGACGTTCTCCACCACTACGGCCCCGCCCAGCAGTGTGCCGGTGAACCAGCCGGCGAGCGTCAGTGCCGGCAGGGCGGCGTGCCGCAGCGCATGGCGGGCACGTACCGAGTGCTCGGCTGTCCCACGTGCCCGCGCGGAGAGCACGAACGGTTGCTCCAGCGCGCCGAGCAGCCCCTCTCGCATCACCTGGGTGAGCACCGCTGCGATGGGCAGTGCCAGCGTCAGCGACGGCAGTACCAGTGACCGGAGATCGCCGGTGTCCGACACCGGCAGCCAGCCCAGCCGGAAGGAGAACAGCGTCAGCAGCATGATCCCCAGCCAGAACGAGGGCGTGGAGATGATGACCAGCTCCACCACTGCGGCGATCCGTCGGGGCCAGCGCGCCCGCCCCGACGTCAGCACCGTCACGATGAGGGACATCAGCACGGCCACCACGGTCGCCGACAGAGCGAGTTCCGCGGTCGGCCGGAGCTGTCCGGCGAGCACCGAGGTGACCGGCTGCTGCAACTGGTACGAGGTGCCCAGCCGGCCGGTGGCCAGATGGCCGAGGTAGTCCAAGTACTGGGTGAACAGCGGTTGGTCCAGCCCGTACTGGTGCCGGATCGCGGCCCGCTGCTCCGGGCCGACCAGGGCGCCGGTGCCGACGATGGCGTTCACCGGATCGCCCGGAACCAAGTGCAGCACCAGGAAAGCGCAGCTGGCCGCGCCCCAGACGACCAGGACAGCCGCCGCCAGCCGAGCCGCGAGCCGTCGTACCAGCAGCGGGGGCATCAGGCGCTCGCCACCCAGGCGCCGTAGAACTCGGGCCAGGCCGAGATCCCCAGCCGCAGTCCGTGGACCCTGGTGCTGACCCCGACGGTGGCCGTGCTGACGTAGGCCGGGACGACCACGGCCTGGTCCAGCGTCCACTGCTGCACTTTGGTGTAGGCGGCGGCCTGCGCCTGGGCGGACTGCGCCGCCTGCGCTGCCTCCAACCAAGCGTCCACCTGCGGGTCGGTGACATCGGCGAAGTTGTGGCCGCCGGTGGCCGCGGTCTGGGTGGAGAGGAAGAAGCTGCTGAGAATGTCCCCGTCGGCACGGGCCCAGGCCATCTCGACCACGTCGTAGTGGCCACTGACCAGTTGGGCGGAGACGGCGGTGGCGTCAGTGGACGCGGCGAGGTCCAACTCGATGCCGGCCTTCTTCAGGTCCCCCTGTACCGCCTGCGAGAACAGGCTCGCCTGGCCGTAGACCGGTGCCACTACTGTGAGCCGCCTGCCGTTCCTGGTGCGGTACCCCTGGGCGTCGCGTCCGGTCCAGCCCGCCTGGTCCAGCAACTGCCCTGCCAGCGCGGCATCGTACGGCCAGCTGTGCTCCAGCGCGGTGTCGTAGCTGTGCGGGGTGGTCGGCGAGAGGATGCTCCAGGCGCGCTTTTCGGCGCCCTGGAAGACGGAGGCGACCAGCGTGTCCAGATCGATCGCCCGCTGGAAGGCCTTACGCACCCGGACGTCGGAGAACAGCGCGCCCTTGGTGTTGAGGTAGAACGCGTCGACTGCGCCCGGGGCCTGCTTGGTGAGCGTGGTCAGCGACGGGTTCCTGGTCACCAGTGCTGCCTGGGAGGGCGGGATCGCTGCTGCCGCGTCCACCTGATTCGACGTCAGCGCTCCCACCCGGGTGGCGTCCTCGGTGATGAAGCGGATGGTGAAGGAGTCCAGTAGGGCCGGTCCCGAGTGCCCGACGCTCTTGGGTGCCCAGGCGTAGGCGGGGAAGCGGCTGTAGCCGCGCTGCTGGCCGCGCACATAGGCACCGGCCTTGAAGGGGCCCGATCCGACCGAGCCGGTGCCGGCGCTCAACCTGCCCTCGCCCGCAGCCAGTGAGGCAGGTGAGGCGATGCCCAGATAGGTGGTGCTCGCGGCCTGCAGGAACGGTGCGTACGGACGACTGAAGCGCACGTCCAGCTGGTACCGGCTCCTGACCGTGGCGCCCAGGTACGGGCCCAGTAGCCCTGCCGCGTAGTGGGACTGGGTGGCCTTGGCGGTGATGTGGTCGAAGTTGGCCTTCACTGCGGCGGCGTCCAGCCTGGTGCCGTCGTGGAAGGTCACGTCCTCGCGCAGGTCGAAGGTGTAGACCGTACCGTCCGCGCTGGTCTTCCAGGAGGTGGCCAGCCAGGGTTCCAACTCGCCGTCGGGACCCTGGTAGACCAGGGAGTCGAAGACCGGCCGCTGCACGAAGGCGGTCACATCCTGGGCACTGGCATGCGGATCCCAGGAGTCGGGCTCCTGGTTCACGGCATAGGAGAGACTGCCGCCGCTGCGGGGTGTCGAACCATGGGCAGCACCGGCGCCCCGGTTGGCGCCACAGGCCGTCACGACAGGCAGGACCAGGGCGGAGAGCAACACGGATCTGCGGGGTATTCGGCGTGACGGCATTCCAACTCCGTTGGGCGATGGCGGGTCATGTCGGCGCTAGGCACTGTCGTGCGCGGCTCTAAAGCTGAACTGAAACAGCGTCGTCGACCCCCTCCTGCCCGAGCCCCGGCCGCACGTCCGCGGCCACCTCGGCCAGCAGCTGGAATGAGCGCAGCCGCTGCTCCTGGTCCGGGACCACGGTGAGCGCCATCAGCTCGTCAGCCCCGGTGCGCCGCACCAGTTCGGCCAGCTTGCGGCGGACGGTGGCCGGGCTGCCGATCAGCTGCGGTTCGACGAGGTCGTCGAGGAAGGAGCGCTCTGCGCTGCTGTAGGAGTGCCTGGTCGTGGAGTGCGGCGAGGGGAAGGCCTCGAACCGCCGCACCGTACGCATGCGGATCTTGCCGAGCAAGTACGGGGAGGCGACCTCCCAGGCGGTCCCGTCGTCCTCGGCGACCGTGACCAGCGCGGCGATCAGGGTGCGCGGCCGGTCCAGTTGCCGCGAGGGGCGGAACGCGGAGCGATAGCGCTCCAGGGCGGACTCGGTG
Source organism: Streptacidiphilus sp. EB103A (assembly GCF_041261405.1). Taxonomy (NCBI): domain Bacteria; kingdom Bacillati; phylum Actinomycetota; class Actinomycetes; order Kitasatosporales; family Streptomycetaceae; genus Streptacidiphilus; species Streptacidiphilus sp. EB103A. Next base: position 142,541 of record NZ_JBGCAQ010000022.1, read on the forward strand.
GCCTGCGGATTGATCTGGTGCGCGAAGGCGTAGCGCAGGCCGAGGGCACCGGCCAGTCGCCCGCTGGAAGGGCTGGAGCCGAGGACCCACAGATCCGGGCGGCCGTCAGCGGCCGGGACCGCGACGATGCCGGTCAGCGGGTCGCCGGGGGCGAAATAGCTGCTCAGTTCCTCGATCTGGGACGAGAAGTCGTCCTCGCCGCGGTCCGGCGCCCGGCGCAGTGCGCGCGCAGTGAGCGGGTCGGTGCCGGGTGCCCGTCCCAGGCCGAGGTCGATCCGGCCCGGGTGCAGTGCCTCCAGGGTGCCGAACTGCTCGGCCACCACCAGTGGTGCGTGATTCGGCAGCAGTACGCCGCCGGAGCCGACCCGCAGGGTCGTGGTGGCGGCGGCGAGCTGTCCGACCAGGATGCCGGGCGCGGAGGTGGCCAGGCTCGGGGTGTTGTGGTGTTCGGCCACCCAGTAACGCCGGTAACCGAGTTGTTCGACCTGTGGTGCGAGTGCGACGGTGGCCCGCAGGGCGTCGGTCGCGGTGCCGCCTTCGAAGACGGGGACGACGTCGAGCACGGACACGGGTATGCCGGTGGGGCTGGTCATCGGGGGCCTCCGGGAATCGTGTGCCGCCGGTGCAGAGCCCGGCGGCACACGGCTGGAACGGGTCGGGGTGGGATGGGATCAGGCGTGGTCGGCGACCGACTGCGAGGTCGGCTCCGGGACCGGCTCGGCGGCGGGCGCGGGTTCCGGACGGCCCGGCAGCAACAGGCCGGCGAAGAAGACCACCGCTGCCGCGGAGAAAGCCCACCAGAAGGCGTTGCCGAAGGAGTGGGCGGTGGGTGTGGCATGGCTGTTGCCGCCCTGCAGCAGCAGTGCGACGACCGCGATGCCCAGTGATGCGCCGATCTGGTTCAGGATGAACACGGCGCCGGTCGCTCCGGCGACGGCCTCACCCGGGACGGTGCGGTAGACCGCGCCCATGGTGGGCGCGCCGACCAGGCCCATGCCGAATCCGGCCGCGAACTGCGCGGCGGTGAGAGCGATCTGGGAGGTGCCGGATCCGGACTGGGTGAACACCAGCGAGCCTGCGGCGAACAGCAGCGCACCGGTCGGGACCAACTGCTTGGCGCCGAACTTGTCCGCCAGGTTGCCGGCCACCGGCATGCCGATCAGCGTGCCCAGGCCCAGCGGCGCCAGCAGAAGTCCGGATACGAGTACCGAGTGCCCGTGCACCCGCTGGTAGTACAGCGGCAACAGGAAGAGCAGCGAGAACAGTCCGCCGCCGAGCAGGAACATGGTGGCCACACTGGCTGAGAAGCCCTTGCTGGCGAAGAGCCGCAGATCGAGCAGGGGGGTCTTGGCGGTGCGAAGCGCGTGCACCGCATAAGCGGCGAACAGTCCCACGCCCACGGCCAGTCCGACCAGCACCCTGGTGCTGCCGAAGCCCGAGCCGCCCGCCTGCGAGAGGGCGTACACCAGGGCGGCGAAGCCGGGGGAGAGCAGTGCCACGCCAAGGCCGTCGAGCGGTACCGGGGCACCGCTGCGGGGCGGGTCGGCGGGCAGCACCCGGATTGCCAGGATGATCGCGGCGACGGCGAAGGGCACGTTCACCAGGAACATCCACTGCCAGGAGAGGTTCTCGAGCAGCAGCCCGCCGATGATCGGTCCGACCACCGGACCGAGGGTGATCGGGACGGAGATCAGGCCCATCACCCGGCCCATCCGCTCGGGCCCGGCTGCGCCGGCGACCACGGTCATCATGATCGGGTCGACCATGCCGCCGCCGAGGCCCTGCAGGATGCGGAAGGCGATGAGGCTCTCCACGTTCCAGGCCACCGCGCAAAGGAGCGAGCCGGCCAGGAAGACGGTCAGGCCCAGCAGCCACATCCGCTTGGCGCCGAACCTGACGGTGGCCCAGCCGGCCACCGGGATGGCCAGCGCGACCGCGAGCAGATACCCGGTGGTGACCCATTCGATGGTGGTCAGCGAGGCGTTGAACCTGCCGCCCAGGGTGCTGATGCCGACGTTGACGATGGTCGCGTCGAGGTAGGACATCATCCCGCCGAGAACCATCACGCCGACGAGTGTGAGCAGCGCGGGATCAAGCCGAGGGGGCCCGCTCCCCTCCGCATTGCTTTCAGTCATGGAAACTCCTTTGTACCTTGCCTCACATCAAAATGAACTGGGTAGTTCAATTCTATGGCTGGGACGGTAGCATGGCTCCATGAGTGTTGGCGAGACTGCGAAAACAACCGGGGCCCCGGTGGAACGAGGCCGGATGGACAAGCGCCGAGCGATCGTGGAGGCCGCTCTGCGGGTCTTCGCGAGGGTCGGCTACACGCAGGCGAGCCTGGACATGATCGCCACCGAGGCTGGGGTCGCGAAGCCCACGATCTACAACCACCTCGGCTCCAAGGAGAACCTCTTCCGCCACGTCATGACCGAGACCGCGGCCCGCTCCAACGCCAAGACACTGGATGTGCTGGAGTCCTTTCCCAGCGGTGCGGACGAGTTGCGGGGCGGTCTGGAGGATGTCGCCGCCAAGCTGGTCGACTGCTACTGCGACACCCAGTCGGAGGCGGTCCGCAGGCTGCTCTATGCGGAGGCGGTCCGGTTCCCCGACCTCTTCGACGCGGTACGGGCCAGCGGCCCCAACCAGTTCACCGAGGCGCTCGCAGGACGGCTGGCCCGGCTGGCCAACGCCGGCCATCTGCGCATCGAGGACCCGGTACGTGCTGCCAACCAGTTCATCGCGCTGGTCTACGAGGAGTTGCCAGGGCTCAGCGCCCTGGGCACCCGTTCCCTCGATCCGGGCGAGATCGAGGGGTTGGTGAGCGCCGGGGTGGACACCTTCCTGCGCGCCTTCGGCGTCAGCGGCTGAGCCGCCCGAACGCACCCCGGAAGAACAGCAGCGGCTCGCCGTCCTGAACGGCATCGACCCGGAGCACGCGGGCGACCACGATGCCATGGTCGCCCGCCGGATGCTCCGCCTCCAGCGAGCACTCCAGCCAGGCGAGCGCGCCCTCCAGGATCGGCGCGCCCCCCGGCGAGAGCGTCCACGGCATGCCGCGAAACTTGTCGGCCCCGGTCACCGCCAGCCGCGACGCCGCCTCGCGCTGCTCCACGCCCAGGATGCTGATGCCCAGCAGCCCGGCCGCCCTGATATGCGGCCAACTGGTACTGGTGCGAGCAACGCAGAAGGACACCAGGGCCGGTTCCAGGGAAACCGAGCAGAAAGAGTTCGCGGCCAGGCCGGAACGACGTCCGGTGTCCGGGTCGACAGAGGCGACCGCGACCACACCGGTGGCGAACCGGCCCAGCACATTGCGCAGACATCGGGTGCCACCCGCCAGACCCGGCCCGCCGCCGCTCACGCCATCGCTCCCGCGCCGTACCGCAGCCGGGCGAACTCCCGGGTCAGGGCCCTCCGTTGATCCGGATAGCCGCCGCGCATCCGCAGGACGGACAAGACCGTCCAGAGCCGGGTCTGTGCGAAGGACGACGGCGAGCCGTGTACATCGTCATGGGCCAGCAGCCGCACCCCGCGCACTCGGTCGCGCAGCAGCGCCGCGTCGCCCGGCGGGATGATCTCGTCGCGCAGGCTGGTCACATGGGCCACCGGGATCCGCAGCGCAGACAGTTCCTCGGGCGACAGCGCCCAGCCCCGGATCAGGTCGTAGACCTCGTCGGACCCGGTGCCGGTGAGGTGGGCCAGGGTGTCGGTGGTCACCCGGGGCACTGTCCGCTGCCACTCGGTGTCGGTGAAGAAGTCGTGCAGCGGAGCGCCCGCTCCCACCACGCCCCTGATCCGCTCGTCGTGCAGCGCGGCCCGCAGCGCCATATGGCCGCTGAAGCTCAGCGCCAGCGCATAGGTGCTGGAGGTGTCCGCCCGGCCACCGACCGCGTCCAACAGCGCCGGGAACATCCGCCAGCTGTCTGCCTGGTACGGCAGGGTGTTCTCGCCGACGCCGGGCATCTCGGTGACGACACCGGCGAAGCCCAACGCGCCCAGCTGGAGCAACACAGGGGCCCACTGCTCCTTCACGGAGACGATCCCGCCGGTCATCACCAGCAGCGGCTTCGGCTCGGCGGCGTCCAGACCGGTGGTCCAGCAACGGACTCTGCCCTTCGGCAGCTCCAGGTCCAGCCGCTGCACCGCTGGGAAAGCGGCCCGCCAGCGGTCGAAGGAGTCAGTGCAGCGCTCCAGTGCCTCCTGCCGCGCGCTGCCGTCGACGAAGGGGAAACGCGCCATGTTGTAGTGCACACATGCGTCCAGCAGTTTCCCCTGGTCCGCCAGCCGTGCGGCGTCCGTGCTCCACTCCTGCACCCAGGACCCGGGGGTGCCGTTCCCGTCGTGCCGAATCCGGTCCAGCAGCGGATCGTAGTGTTCCGGCGGCAGACCCTGCGAACGGGTGTGCGCGACCACGAAGTTCTTCAGTTCTGCGATGTCGTTCATACGTTCTCCAGCGCCTCCTTGACCTCGGTCAGCACATCTGCGGCTTCGGCCCCGTCGATCACCCGGTGGTCGAAGCTGAGGCTGAGCCGCATCACTGGGGCTACCGCCAGCTCCCCCTCCCGGACCACCGCCCGCTGCAGCACCCGACCGACGCCGAAGGTGGTGGTCGTACCGCCCACCGAGTGGAACGAGTCCACTGCCCGGTGCCCGAGCGAGGTGACCGCGAAGGTGCCGGTCAGGTGCGGACGCAGCGTGAGCGAGCGCGCGGCCTGGCGGAACGCGGACCGGCCCGCGCTCCAGGTCATGCGGTGCAGCCGGCGGACCCCATCGAAGTCCGGGAACTGCTCCGGATCGCCTTCCCTGACCCGTTCCAGGTGCTGCTGAATGTCGGCCAGTTCGGCCTCCTGCAGCTGCGGTATCACGGTCCCCAGCACCACCCTCCGACCACCGAGGGTTCGGTCCAGGGTCACCTTGCCGTTGACGAAGGGGTAGTGGGCGATCCGGGGGCGCGGGCCGCCCTGGATGGCCGCGTTGGCGTCCGGGTGCTTGGCCAGCACCCTCCCCGCGGCGCGCAGGACGTAGGCCGTGGTCGCATAGCGCACCCCTTCGCTCCGCTGTGCCGTCTCCCGATGGGCCAGTACCCGGCCCATGTCCACCTCGGTGTCCAGGAAGACTGGGGAGAAGTCCCGGATCACCTCCAGGAAGAAGTAGGTGTGGCGACGTTCGCGGGGTAGTGGCCCGGGTTCCACGGGGACCGTCATGATGCCACCGCCAGCCGGTAGACCGCCTCCAGGCTGGGCGCCTCCAGGACCTCGGCCAGTGACAGCGGGCGACCCGTCTCGCGCTCCAGCAGGGTGCAGAGCGTCAGCAGATGTACGGAGTCCCAGGACTCCACGGCGTCCCACCCCAGGCTGAGATCCTCGGCGCGGACGGGCAGGGCGAGTTCGTCGCGCAGCAGCACGACGAAGTCTTCGACGGTGTTCACGGGGTGTCCCCTCCGAAATGCGTGGTCAGTCGGATGTGCGAAGGCTGGTCGGGAAGGACGCGCAGGTCATGCCGGAATTCGGCAATCGCGCCGGCGTCGGCTGCGACGGCCCCGAAGACCGTCTCGAAGCCGTTCAGCGGATAGAACTCGGCGACCTTGCTGTTCCGCGCCGTACGCCGGTAGCCGGCCCTGACCTCGGCGCTTCCGGCGTCGTGGGCGTGGCGCAGTACGGCGGCCAGCACTGCCTGTTCGATACCGCGTGCGAACACCCGGCAGCTGAGCAGGAAGTTTTCGATATGCAGCACGTCCCCGTCTTGGCGCAGCAGCACCGCGCCGACCAGGCCGTTGTCCCCGAACCGGTCGGACGACGCGACGGCGAGTACCTGCGCGGCAGGATCCGCGGCCAGGGCGGCCGCCTCAGCGGGCTGCAGGCGCCGGGTGGTGAGGTTGAACTGGTTCGTGCGCAGCGTGAGCTGGGAGACCCGGGCGAGCTCTTCCGTGGCGGCGGGGGCCAGCGTCACTCTGATGTCCAGCTCGTGCAGATAGCCGTCGAGCGAGTCGAAGCCCGCCAGGAAGTCCTGGCGGTCCTGCTCCTCCCGGTAACGGGCGGGCCGTGCCAGATCCTCCGAGGTCAGCTCCCGGATGTCGAACCAGCCGTCCCGCAGCAGCCGTTCGACGTGGTGCGCCGGCTCCGTATCGACCTGGACCACCGCCACGCCCGGCAGTTCACGGCGCACCAGACCGCATTCGAAGGGGCTGTCGTCGACGAAGACGATACTGTCGACACCCAGATTGAGCTGCTGTGCAACCTCGGCGAGATTCTCGTGCTTGGGGCGCCAGTTGGCCCGGATCATGATGAAGTCGTCTGCGTGGAGCGTCAGTTCCGGATGCTCGCCCAATGCCTTCTCCACCGCATCCTGGTCGTTCTTGCTCACGGCGGTGAGAAGTACCCCCTGTGCGCCCAGCTGCGCGGCCACCCGCTGGAACCGGCGGAACGCCTCGCCGCGGTAGCCGCCGGCCGCCTCGATGCCCTGTGTGCCGACCTCGCCCAGTACGCCGCCCCACACCGTCTCGTCCAGGTCCAGGGCGAGTACCTTCTTGCCGCCGCCGTTCGACAGCCGGGCGAGTTGTCCCACCTCGCGTGCGTAGGCCGTGAGCAGTTCCTCGGACAGATGTGCCTTGGCGTAGACGCTCTGTCGCACCTCCCGCAGGGCAATGCCCTCGGCGAGCAGCGGGTCCAGGTCCACGGTCACCACGGCCGGGTGGCTCTCGGAGAGCCGCAGCAGACGGGAGTTGGCCTCTCGCCACACCGAGCCCAGGCGGGCCCGGGAGCGCAGATCGATCAGTTGGGCGGTGAGTTCACGCGGCAGCGGCAGGGTGTTGAGCACCAGCGTGGCACCTTCAGCTGCCCCGGCGAAGACCCCGGCGGCCCGCTCCAGCAGCGCGGTCTTCTCCGCCAGCACCCGTTCCACATCCTCGACCCGCCAGGGCAGCGGGAGTTCGTCGGAGACCACCGCCGGATCCAGGACGCACAGCGCCAGTGCTGGGCGGGCCGCGTAGAGCGCGCTCGACGGATCGACCAGGTCGAAGACCCAGCTGTCGAAATCCGAGAGCCGGACCCTGGCGAGCAACCCGTGCCGGGCCGCCTGGGCGGTGAGGGCGGGGACGAGCGCGGACAGCGTGCCGTGTCCGGTGACCGAGATCACCGGGGCAGGAACGGCGGGATGCGCGGCGAGCACCTCCTCCGAGTCCAACCGGGTCAGCAGTCGTCCGGCCCTGGCCAGTTCGGCGTCGGTGGCGGCAGCCAGCAGGCCGCGCACCGCCGGGTACTCGGCGGCCAGCCGGCCCTCGCGCTGCAAGGCCGCGATCGTGTCCACCGCCGAAGTCGCTGTGCCCTCCGTCACAGTGTTCCCTCCAGGGCGAAGCCGGCTTTGATCCACTTGCTGGACTCGATGGAGACGCCCACAGCCCGTTCACCACCGGCGAGTCCCGCCAGGGCCTGTTCCAGCTGCAGGAACACGATGGCGTTGCCGCAGTTGCCGGCGTCGTCGACGCAGGAGACATTCCGTGCGTCCGGGAGCCCGAGCCGCTTGGCGATCAGTGCGGTCATCCGTCCGGACAGCTGCGGCGGTAGTACGAGATCGATGTCCTCGGCCCTCCAGCCGGTGTCCTCCAGCAGCTCATGGAGGACCTCCTCCGCCATCACCGGGACATGCTCCTCGATGGCCTTGTAGTCCTCGGTCGCCGCAGGGCGGTCGCTGTTCCGGTCGGCGGGGCCGAACCACTCCAGCACCGCACCGGGCGTCCGTCCGCGCCCCACCAGCCGGGTGAACAGCGAGCGAACGACGGCGGAGCCGGGGCCGGGCTCGGTGGAGAGCACTGCCGCACCGGCCGCGTCGCCGAACAGCACGTAGTTCACCAACTCGGCGGGGGCGGCCTTGCGCAGATCCGTGGTCAAGTCGTAGAAGCGTGCGATCACATCCCCGCCCAGCACCAGTACCCGCTTCCCGTGTCCGCTGAGCAGGATCTGACGGGCGACGTCCAACGCCTGAACCGCGCCGGAGCAGCCGGATTGCAGCTGGAAGCTGCGGACGGAGTCGATGCCGAGGCGGTCCGCCACCACATTGACCGTGGCCGGCATCAGCTGGTCCGGGGTGGCCGTGCCCAGTACCACCGCATCGATGTCCTCCGGGTTGAGCCCCGCGGCGTCCAGGGCGCTGCGCCCGGCCTGCTCCGCCAGATCCGCCAGCGTGTCGGTGAGCTTCCCCGACTCCAGGTCCAGGGCCAGATGGCGGGACCTGGTACCGATGAACACCTCGACCCACTGTTCCCACAACGCGTCCATGCCGAACCGCCGGGCCAGCGCGGCGTTGTCCACGGCAGGGCCGGGCAGCGCCGATCCCGCCGACCGGATGTACACGTCCTGACCAGGCATCAGTACCCTCCTTCTGCAACGATGTCGACCGGCGGGTCGGTCAGTCCGAGAGCAGGATGCGAGCCTCGGCGGAGGCCCGGACGCCGGTCATCCGCCAGCTGCGGAAACCTGTCAGACCCTGATAGCGGCCACCGGTGCCGGTCGCCGGATAGAAGACCCACTCGCTGGTCCGCACGTCATTGAAGTCGGCCCAGCCCTCAGCGTGGATGGTGCCGTCGGCCAGGGCGAGGTCCTCGGTGTAGTAGGTCAGCAGACCACCGTCGCCGGGCCGGACGTACTGGATCCGGAACGAGCCGTGGGAGGTGCCGATCAGGTTGCCGTCCTCGTCGTACAGCTCGTCGTCGAAGGTGCCGGTCTGGCCGATCTGTGGGTCGGCGACCTCGACGTCGTCGACCACCTTGACCACGATCTCCTTGGGGACGCGGAGCACGATCTGGTTCGTCATGGGGTGGTTCCCTCTCAGTGCGATCGGATGGTTCGGTTGCGCGGCTCGGCGATCAGCGGTCGCCGGTCGGGGGCCAGGCCCGGGGCTGTGAGGTCGAAGGTCACGGGCTGCGGTGGGGGCCGCAGCTGCGATCGCGGGTGCGGGAAGAACCGTTCGACGGCCTCCTCCGGTGCATGGACCAGCACCGACCAGAAGTCGTGCCGGGTCGGGGTGCCGCTGTTCAGCGGGTCGTTGTCGGAGAACGTGTACGGCGCGTACTGCTGTCCGGTCGGGTCGGGCTGGGTGAATCGTCCCCAGAACCCGTTGTAGAGGTGGTGGTCCAGCACATGGGCGCTGCGCAGCAACTGGTACGCGCCCCGATAGCGGAACGGGTTGGCCGCTGCCGCCGGGCCGGAGGCGGTCACCGCCCCGTGCGGGGTGTAGCGGTAGCGGGCAGCCGGATGCCCGAACTCGTCGATCAGCGCCAGCACCGACCCCTGCTGGTCCGTCACGGTCCAGAAGTGCTGTCCGTCTGCGGTGACCACAGCGAGCAGCGTCCCGTCCGGGGTGCGAACGGCGTCGGTGGGCACGCCGTCGTCCACGACCCGGGTGACGCCCAGTGGCCCGTATGTCAGCACATGGGTGACTGTGCGTCCGTCCAGCGCGGTCTCGGTGATCCGGCGCGGGGCCTCCTGCCCCAGGCCGTCGTAGCCGACGTCGACCACTGTCGCGCCGCCGAACACCCCGGTCAGGGTCTGATTGGTGGCGCTGTAGCGGAACGACCCGGTCGGATTGGTCTCCTCCACGAAGTTCCCGGCACCGTCGTACTCGAACGTGGTCTCCCCGAATCGGGTCACCTCACCGGCCGCCCCTAGAACGAAGCGGACGGAGCCGAGCCGGACCAGATGCTGTGCGGCGTCGTAGGCGTACTCGGTGTCCCCGGCGCGCACCAGTCGCTTGAGACCGTCGTACGCGTAATCGGTCGACTGCCCGTCAGCGACGGTCGTGCACAGCACATCACTGTCGGCGCCATCGGTGCGGTAGTCGTACCCGACGGACAGCAGCACCTCGCCCCCCGGGCCGTGCACGGTCAGTGACGTCCGGCGGCCGGCCGCGTCATAGGTCATGGTCTGGGTGGCGACACCGAGCTCAATGGTGGTCGGCCGTCCAGCGGCGTCATGGGCCAGGCGGGCGGTCTGTCCGGACGGCGCGGTCACCGAGGCAGTGCGGCCGGCCGCGTCGTAGCCGTAGCGGGTGATGCCGCCGGCCGTGGTCAGCGAGGTGAGCGCCCCCTCGGCGTCGTAGCCGCAGCGGACCTCCTCGCGCTCGCCCCGCTCGGTGCGGACGGCTGCCTCGAGTCGGCTGCCGCGCGCGGAGTCGGTCCAGCTGAAGTCGTAGCTCCAGCCCGGACCGGCCTTGCGGACCACCTTTCCCAGTGGATCACGTATCAGGGTGAGCAGCACCTCACCCGAATCCTCGTCAGTGACCTCCGCAAGCCGGCCGGCCGGGTCCCGGCGGTAGCTGGTACGGCGGCCGTTTCCGCTGGTCACGCCAGTGACACGGGACAGTCCGTCGTAGCGGTACGAAGTGCGGCCGAGCGGCTGTGGCGGCGTGACGCCGATCAGGTCGCCGTACTCGTCGTAGGCGAAGACGGTGGTGTGGCCGTTACCGTCGGTGAAGGCGGAGAGCCTGCCGTGGCAGGGATGGTAGTCACGACGGTCGAGGTCGCCGTCGCGTCCTGCCGCGCCGGTCCGTATCAGCCGCCCCTGCCGGTCGTACACCAGCCGCAGCTCACGACCGGCCGGGTCGCGCAGTACGGTGGGCAGCCGGGGGTTGGCCGGGTCGGCGTACTCCGCGGTGGAGCGCGCGGAGGTCGGCAGGCGCAGTGCCACCAGCCGTTCCGCGACGTCGTACTCGTATGCGGTCCGGTGGCCGGTTGCGTCGGTGACCGCCACCAGCAGTCCGGCCGGGTCCCACTCCTGACGGCGCACCTGGCCGAGCGGATCCGTCTCGGAGACCGGCAGCCCCCGCTTGTCGAAGCCGTACTCGGTGGTTCGCCCGGCCGCATCGGTCACCGCCGTACTCCCCGGCCGGTACGAGAAAGCGGTATGCGACAACCGGCCCTGGCTGCTGCGAACGACCCGCGACACGGCGCCTGACGAATCGTAGGAGAGCGTGACCACGCCGCCGGCTGCGTCGGTGATCCCGGTGAGCCTGCCATCGTCATCCCAACTGAACCCGGTGTGCTGCCCGGTGGCGTCCCGGTGGCGCACCGGACGGCCGCCGGCGTCGTAGCCCAGCTCGGCAGCGCGCGCACCGAGCGGGTCCACAATGACGGTGACCAGGCCGCGATGGTCCCGCTGCAAGGCGATCACCCGGCCCCGGGGATCTATGAGCGCGGAGGGCCCGACGGAGAAGGCGGGGTCGGCGGACAACATCCAGCCCGCACCGAAGCTCCCCTGCACCGGGTGGTCTGAATCGGCCGCTTCCTCCCGCCGACCCCGGTGCTCACGCCCGAGGCGTAGCTCACGGCCGGCCTGGTGGATCACCAAGTCCTGCTGGTACAGCACCAGTTCGCCGGTGGCAAGCTCCACTGTCAGCGTTGTCGCGGCGCCGACAGGGAAGTGCCGGACCGCGCGGCGGTCGTCGTCCCGGGGAATCGGCACGGGGAGTCTCCTCGTTCTGCTGGGCGGAGCGCCAGGCTCACCCGGGCCTCTAAAGCAGGTCTTAAGACGTGCGGCCTGTTCTACACTCCGGCCCGGTGTGAGGTTTCCCATGCCTCGTTTGATTCCAGCGGCGTGAAATCCTCGTGACAGGCTGCATGATCCGTACAGGAATCACCTATCCTTTCGGGACGGTACATGCTCAGCGCGCCTTCTCAATGTGATCACCTCAGACGAGACCTGGAGACGAGGAGGCCTACGGGAGATGGCTGTCGCCACTGTCGCCACGTCCGCTGCGACCGGCATGTCCGGCCCGCACACCGCGGTTCGTAGCTCGGAGTTGAATCGCGCCGTCAGAGCGTTCCGGGGGGTGGGCGAGGGACGCGGCGCGGTCGTGGAGCTCACCGGGGAACCCGGCAGCGGAAAGACCTGGCTACTCACCGCCCTGGCCCGGGAGGCGGAGCGCCAGGGCGTGACAGTGTTGCGCGGACGCGGCTCGGAGGGCTGCTCGACCGTTCCGTTCTACCCGTTCATCGAGGCGTTCAGCACCTGGCAACCCAACGGACCCGTGAGCGGGGCCGGCACCTGGTCGGCGGACCTGATCCGTACTCTCGCCAACGCGCCCGCGGACACGGGCGCCGACGGGTTCACCCGCCGTTGCCACTTCTTCGCCGAACTCCGCAGGCAGCTCGTCGGCTGCCTGGAAGCCGCACCCGGCGGTCTGCTGCTGCTGCTCGACGACTTCCACTGGGCCGACCCAGGTTCGGTGGAGGTCCTCGACATGCTGGTGCGGCGCCCTTTGGACGCTGCGCTGTCGCTGGCGGTGGCGTACCGGCCGCGTCAGGCACCGGTAGCGCTGCGGGCCGCGATCCAGCAGGGAGCCGAGTCGGGAACCGTCGAGGCCCTGTGCCTCGGCCCGCTCACGTTGCACCAGAGCGCCCACCTGCTCGGCGTCCACCCCAGCACCCCGGGGCTGGCGGAGCTGCACCAGCAGAGTGAGGGCAGCCCGCTCTATCTCGGAGCGCTCGCGGAGGCCGACGACACGGCGGGCGACTCCCCGGACCGCTGGGCCCGAAGCGGTCTCGGCGCCCGCCTGTTGGCGGAGACCGCCGCGCTCAACCAGGACCAGCGCCGGGCCGCCCATGCTGCCGCCGTACTGGGTCATACCTTCAGCGTCGACGCGGTCGCCGCCGTCGCGCTGCTCGGCCGGGACGACGCCTGCCGGGCCCTGGGGCAGCTGATTCAGCGCGACCTGGTCCGCAGCGAGACCGGCGGTCTCGTGGCGTTCCGCCATCCGCTGCTGGGCGCCTGCCTGTACGGGGAGGCCGACTCCTGCTGGCGGGCGGGCGCCCACCGTCGCGCGCTGGCCCATCTCGCCGCCCTGGGCTCGCCGCCGTTGGAACTCGCCCCGCACGCCGAACGGTCCGGGGACCAGAACCGGCCGTCCGACGGAGTCGTCTTCATGGCTGCGGCCGAGGCTGCCCGGCTGGCCGGTCAACTGCCCACTTCCGTCCGCTGGCTCACGGCGGCCCTGCGCTCCAGGCGCACCGCAGGCGACGCCGAGGGCGCGGTCCCGGTGGGACCCGACGCCTGGAAGCCGGTGGTCCGGGCGCTCGCCGCCGCCGGTGACATCCTGCGGATCCGGGCCCTGGCCCGCGAGATCCTGGCCACCCCGGGCACCGACGGCCCGGACCACGCCTCCGCCGTGGTGTTCCTCGCCACGGTCGAGGCGACCCTGGGCCATGTCGACGAGGCACAGTCGCTGATCGCCACGGAGCTGGACCGCAGCCGCGACGCCGACCCGGCGGTCGAGGCGCTGCTCCATCTGCAGTACCAACTGGTGAAGGTGCTGGCCGGCAGTGTTCCCGCGCGCGCCGACGTCGAAGCCCTGGTGCGGCAGAACGAGCACGCCGACCCGGTCACCCGCGCCGGAGTGGCGGCACTGCGCGCCCTGTGCGCGGTGATTGTCGCCGACGCCTGCGCAGCGTCGCAGGCCCTTGACGAGGCCGACAGCTCCCTGGCCGAAATCTCCGCACAGGGGAGCGACGGCACCGGCCCGGAGGCCTGCTACCTGCTCATGCTGGGTTGGGCGGAAGGACTGATGGGTCGCTATCAGGGGGGCCACGCTCATGTGTCACGCGCCCTGGGCGCAGCCCGCGAGAACGGTGACGCCCATCTGCTCCCGCCGCTGCTGGTCACCCTCAGCTTCATCGCCTACCAGTCGGGACGTACTGCGGAGGCGATCGAGGCCGCGCAGGAGGCCGGGACCACCGCATTGGCGGCCGGCCGGGCCGACCATGCCGTCTTCGCCCAGGCGGTCGCCACCGCGGCCTGGGTGCAGTTGGGCCGTTCGCCCTCGTCTGGGTGGGCTCTGCCGGACGGTGTGCTCGCCGACGTCCCGCGCACCACGCTCACCGTGCTGCTCCTCGCCGAGGCGGCGATGGCGGCGGGCGACGGGGAGGCCACTATGGAGCTGCTGCTGCCGGAGCGCGAGGCCTGGCGAGTCAGCGAACCGGTACCGGTGTTCGGAGCCCGCGTCTATGAACTCCTGGCCGCCGCATCGGCACTGATGGGGGAGGACCCCACGCCATGGGCGGAGCGCGCAGTCGACGCCGCTGCCAGCGTCGGACTGTCCGAGCAGGGCGGCCACGCGCTGCTTGCCCGGGGCCATGTACTGGGGAGCAGGCTACGGACGGCCGAGGCTGCTCGCTGCTACGACGATGCCTTCGAACTGCTCGGCGACGGTCCTTCCGGGAACCGGGCGCGTGATCTCGCCCGCTCCGCGAGGTCAGCCGGGCCAGGTCAGTCGGAGGCACAGACGCAGAGCGGCGCCGCGCCCCTGGTCGAGCTGACCCTGCGTGAGCGGGAGGTCGCCCGATTGGCGGGGCAGGGGCTGAAGACGAAGGAGATCGCCGAGCGGCTGCACGTCAGCCCGCGCACGGTGGACGCTCATCTCTCCCGGATCTACCACAAGTTGGGGGTGAACTCGCGAGTCGCCCTGGTCCGGTTGGTGACGTCGGGAGACTGAGACGCGCAGGCGGCGGACACCGGCGCGGGTACGGCGACAGCGGTGCCGAGCAGCCCGTTGCCCGCCGCCCACCGCCCACGGAACGCCCGCAACTCTCGGCCGCCCACCGCCGGGCCCGGGACCAGGAGCTCCGCCTCGAAGCTCCCGCCCAAGAGGTGGTCGGCGACGTGGGCGACGGTGCCGCCGTCGAAGGTGATGTCCGCCTCGTGGAATTCGAGCAGAGCGCGGGTCAGCGGGAACCATGCCTTGTAGACCGCTTCCTTGGCGCTGAACAGCAGCCGGTCCCAGTTGAGGCGGTGGTCGGTCGCCCGCAGCAGCGCCTGTATCCGCTCGCCCTCCTCGGGTAGCGCGATGACCTCCAGCATGTCCGGTGGCAGCGGCTGGTCGGGCTCGGCGTCGATACCCAGCGAGGCGAGGTCGCGATCACGGGCGACCGCTGCAGCCCGGTAGCCCGCGCAATGCGTCATACTTCCCACAACGTTGTCGGGCCAGGTCGGCTCGCCCTTTGCGCCTGGCACCAAAGGCCGGTACGCGAAGCCGAGTCGGTCGAGTGCCTGTCGTGCACAGTGGCGCACCGTGGCGAACTCGCGACGGCGTGACTCCACAGCGAGCGCCACCGCCGCTTCCTCGTCCGGATGCATTCGGGCCTCGGGGGCATCGCCGAACACCTCGGCCGAGGCTGCCAGTCGCGGTACCAACTCCCGGATCACAAAGGCACCTCAACGGCGGCTGCGGCGGCGGCGAGGCCCGGCAGGATGCGGCGCAGTCCGCCGGGCGCATCGCCGCGCCGCCGCCACTCGCGTGGATAGCCGATCGAGACCTCCTCGAAGCGGACGCCGTCGTGCCAGGTGGTCCTGGGGATGTGCAAATGCCCGTAGACCACGGCTTCGGCCCGGAACCGGACGTGCCAGTCGCCGGTCGCCTCGGTGCCGCACCAGGCCGCGAACTCCGGGTAGCGCAGCACCCTGGTCGGTTCACGCACCAGCGGAAAGTGGTTCACCAGCACGGTCCGCTCGGTCGCCCCGAGCGCGTTGAGCCGCCGCTCGGTCTCGGTGAGCCGGGCTCGGCACCAGGCGTCCGGAGAGGGATGGGGGTCGGGGTGCAGCAGCACCTCGTCGGTCGGCACTATGCCTTTCTCATAGGCCAGGGCGAGCGCTTCGTCCTTGGAGTGCGCTCCTGGCGGCCGGAAGGTGTAGTCGTAGAGCAGGAACAGCGGCACGACGGTCAGCGGACCGGTGGGTCCGTGCCAGACCGGATAGGGATCCTCGGGCGTCACCACGCCCAACTCCCGGCAGATGTCCACGAGATGGCGGTAGCGCCGCTCACCGCGCAGCGTGACCGGGTCCCGTCCGTGCGTCCACAGCTCATGGTTGCCAGGCACCCAGACCACCCTGGCGAAGCGTCTGCTCAGGGTTCGCAGCGCCCATTCGATGTCCGAGACGATCTCGCCGACGTCCCCGGCGACCAGCAGCCAGTCCTCGTCGTGCTCCGGACGCAGGCCCTCCAGTACGGTGCGGTTCTCGGCGAAGGCCACATGGAGATCGCTGACCGCCAGCAGACTTCCCGAAGCGTTCACGCCCGCCCGCCGTTCTCGGGTGCCGCCGCCGCCGCCGCCGCTGCCGCTGCCGCGTACCGCGGGAGCAGCTGCGCCACCAGATCCGCCACGACCGGCAACTGCTCCCTCACGAAGAAGTGCCCACCAGGGAGGACCCGTAGCTCGAAGCTGCCGGTGGTGTGCTGTCGCCATGCCTCCACGTCGGCGACCGACGCCTCGGTGTCGGCATCGCCGGCCAACGCCACCACCGGGACGGACAACGCGGCGCCCGGCGTTCCCTGGTAGCTCCCGATGGCTCGGTAGTCTGCGCGCACTACGGGCAGGATCAGTCGCAGCATCTCCTGGTCCTCCAGCATTGCGCCCCCGGTCCCGCCGAGGGCACGCAATCTGTCAATCAACGCCTGGTCATCGCACAGTACTTCGTCAGCGGAACGCGTTCGGGAGGGCGCCCGGCGCCCGGAGATGAAGACCGCCACAGGGCCGCCCCCGCCAGGGGAACCCGACAGCCGCACCGCCACTTCGTACGCCAGTGAGGCACCCATGCTGTGGCCCAGGAACGCGCGCGGCCTGGTGCTTTCACCTGACAGGGCGTCAGCGATCAGGTCGGCGAGCCGGTGCAGGTCGTCGACTGGCTTCTCCCGGTACCGGTCCTGCCGGCCCGGGTACTGGACCGCGAGCACGTCGACGGTGGAGGCCAGCCGGGAGGCGAGCGGGAACCAGAACGCGGCGGAACCGCCCGCATGCGGGAAGCACACCAGTTCGGTGCTGGACGCGGGGCTCGGACGGAACCGGCGGACCCAGAGGTCGTGTGTGGAGGTCGGCACCGTCAGCTCGCCGCTGGGAGATCGAGCAGCCGGTCCGAGGTCAGAATCGCCCGGTGCAGTCGGCGCAGCGAACGGCAGGGCTCCAGGCCCAGTTCGGCCCGAAGCACGCGCTGCGCGGAATGGTAGACCTGCAGTGCTTCCGCCTGCCGCTCCGAGCGGTAGAGCACCAGCATCAACTGCCGGTAGAAGGACTCGCGTAGCGGATACTGGGCGGTGAGCGAACCGAGCAGGCTGATCACCTCACGGTGCCGCCCCAACTCGGTATGCGCTTCCACTGACAGTTCCAGACAGGCCAGCCGCTCCTCCTCGACCCAGGCGGCGAAGGACGCCAGCACCGGTCCCTCCGCGGTCGTCTCCAACACCGGGCCGCGGACCAGTGACTGAGCTTGGTCGAACGCCTCCAGCGCCTGCTCGTGCCGCCCGGCGAGTTGGTGCGCACGTCCGATCCTCATCGCCTGCTGGAACTCGGCCACGTCGTACTCGGCATCGTCGAGAAGCAGCAGGTAGCCCGCCGGCTTAGTGATCACGGCCTGTCCGTCGAGGTCGTCCGCGGCCGAAAGGAACCGGCGCAACTGCGAGATGTAGACATGGACGGCGGCGGTGGCACGCCTCGGCGGACGGTCGCCCCACAGCTCCGTGATCAGCTGTTCCTTCGTAGTCACCCGACCGGCGCTGACCAGCAGCGTGGCAAGGGTTATCTCCATTTTGGGAGCGCTCAGCGAATGGCTCCCCCGGTTGCTTGACACCCGTAGGGACCCGAGTAGTTCGTAACGCATCGACACCTCAGGCAGATAGGGAACGCGATTCCGTCTCCGGTACACCCACTCTCATGCTCGAACCCCTGTGCGCACATCGGTGAAACTACCTAAGCATTGGGGAATGGCCGAAATCCTGCGCCCCGGCCCCGTCACGGGACTGCACGTGGTGGTGCGCCACCGCTCGGCGAATCCGGGAGTAGGGCTGCTGGTCCTCCCGCTGTGCCCCGGGTACGGGGGCGGGCTGACCACCTACCGCTTCGAGACCTCCCTCGACGCCGCTGCACCGTCGGTTCTCCCCCTGGACCCCGGCACGGGTCGGGTCATCCCTGGGAAGACCCGATTTCCCCTGACACTCTCGCCGACCGATGTGGACGTCGTGTTGGTGACGTTCGACGACGCGCACTGCGCCTGCACTTTTGACCTCGACCCAACCTGGACGATCCGGGGAAAGACCGGGCACACCCTCGCCCTGGCGCCGATGCCGAGCCTGGCCGGCTGACCTCGGAAGTCCGCGGACACGGCCGGGGCCCGGGCCCGATGCGGTTCTCGCGCTCGTGCGGCCCGGACAACCCGGTGGGCGGCCGCACGACCCCGACGCGGGGGACCGGAGCCCACTCCTTCCGAGTTGCGCGATCCAAAGAGCCCTCGGTCACACCCGGCCCTCATGGGCCACCCGACACCTTGTGGAGCAAGACATGAACCGACAGGCACGAGCCGTGCGATTCGACCGGTACGGCGACCACGACGTGCTGTATGTCAACGAAGTCCCGATGCCTGACCCTGGGCCCGGGGAAGTCGTCGTCGAAGTCCGCGCCGCCGCGATCAACCCGTTCGACACGGTGATCCGCTCCGGAGTGGTCCGGGAGCTGTTCCCCGCGACGTTCCCGTCCGGTCGGGGCAGTGACCTCGCCGGGGTCGTCGTTGCCGCTGGTGCGGGAGTTGAGTGGCCCGTCATGGGTGACGAGGTACTGGGCTGGACGCCCGGCCCGTCGGCGCAGGCCACGCATGCGACCGTCCCAGTCGCGCAGTTGGTGGCCAAGCCGTCCCGACTGAGCTGGGAGGCGGCGGGTTCCCTGCACATGGTCGGCAGCATGGCCTACGCAGCCCTTCGCGCCCCAACCCGGAGAGACCGTCGCCGTGTCCGCCGCCGCAGGCGGGGTCGGCACCTTCCTGGTGCGGATGCTCGCAGCCCAGGGCGGGGTCTGTCCAGCGAGTGGTGGGAAGTTGATTGATGGGGTTCAGCGGCGGGCGGCGGAGAGCCGTCCGTCGAAGGCGATGTCGAAGGCGTTGAGTGCGGCCTTCCAGCGGATAGCCCAGCGTTTGCGGCCCGTTCCGGTCGGGTCCAGGCTCATGACCGCCTCGGCGATCTCGGTCTCATTCGTCACGTTAGTCATCAACTAGCGCTTCCTGTCCGGGACTTCCCACCCTTCACCGTACAGACCCCAGGGAGCCAGTTGCTTCAGGTAGCCGCCGACATTCGTCCTGGCTGGAACGTAACCATCCGCGGCACTCAGCTGGGCAATCGGTCGGCCGTCTTTACCAGGCGTGAAGGCAGCAAGGTCGTCGAGCAATACAGGTTCGCCGCGGTCTAGCTACTGCCCCCTGACGATGGCTATGGGAGGCCGGCAGGCTGGTTGCGTTCGGCGGGAGGGTCCCAGTAGCAGTGGCCGGAGGCATGGGGGAGTTGGGAGCAACCCGTGCCGAACTGCGCCCAGTGTGCCGTGACCGGTGTCGAACGGTTGGGAGCGGGCGCCGGAGGGTGCTGAGGCTCGTGGCGAAAGAGTGGCATGACGCCATTGCTGGGGGTCAGGGGGTCGCAGGTTCAAATCCTGTCGTCCCGACAGAGGTCAAGGGCCCGGAGACATCGTCTCCGGGCCCTTTGACAACAACGGCTGACAACAACCCCCTCACTCAGCGCCGGACGGCCCCGCCTGCGGCGACTGCTCCGTTGGCTTCTTCCCCTCTCCCACTTCGCTGTCCCTGCCATCGCTCAAGGCAGCGTCCATGCGGGTGGCTGCGTCGCGCAGAGTGGTCTCCATGACGTGGGCGTAGGTGTCGAGGGTCATGCTGATGTTGCTGTGTCCAAGGGTCTCCATGATGGTCCGCACTGCCACCCCTTCCGCGAGCATGAGCGAGGCGCTTGTGTGACGCAGGTCGTGAACGCGCACCGGGCGGAGGGCGGCTCGCTTGCACAGTGCCGTGAGACTGCGGTTGATGTTACGGGGGTCCAACGGCCGGCCGGTGAGAGTTGTGAACACGAGTCCCTTGGGCTGTGATTCCAAGGGTTGCCAGTCCATGCCTGCTTCGGCTCGTTCCTGTACCTGCTGTGCCTGGTGGCTTTGTAGCCTTACGACGCAGGAGGCGGGAAGTGCGATGGTGCGGAGCGAGCGCATCGTCTTCGGAGTGCCGAAGACAAGCGCCCCGTTGATCCGCTGGAGATTTCGGCGCACTCGGAGTTGACCTGCTTTCAGGTCGATGTCCGCCCACGTCAGGGCAAGCACCTCGCCACGCCGCAGGCCGGTGGAGACGAGCAGCAGCCACAGGGCGTATAGGCGGTCCTGCCGGGCGGCGCGGAGGAGCGAGCGGGCATCCTGTGGAGTCAAGGGCTGAACCTCCTTGTGGGGCACCGTGGGTGTTTCCACCAGGCGGGCCACGTTGCGGGCGAGCAGTTCCTCGCGGACTGCGTTCTGTAGGGCGGAGCGGAGTACCGCGTGGGCGTATTGGACCGTGCGGGGGGAGGGGTTGCGCTGGCAGCAATTGCCCATCGAGCAGCAGGCTCGGCGCGCTTCGGGTCGCTTTCGGTCAAGTCCGCGTGCGCAGCAGAGGCACATGTTGCGGAAGTCCGTCATGGCTGCGCGGATGTCAGTTGGCGTCAGGCGGTTGAGCGGCCGCTTGCCGAGTGCCGGGATGAGGTAGACGCGCACGACTCCCTCGTAGCTGGCAAGGGTCTTGGCCTTGTACCGGTTGGGCGCGACAGTGCCGATCCAGTAGTCGAGGTACTTGCTCAGGGCCATGTTCGAGGTGACGGCGGGGATGCCCTGGCGTGTCTTCTCCTGCATCTCGGTGAGCTTGTCGGCCACCTCGGCACGGGTCTTGCCGTAGACCCATTTACGGGTGCGGGTGCCGTCCGGGCAGAAGACGTAAGCGGCGGCGACGTATCGCCCGTCGGCTCGCTTGGCGATGGTGCCTTCTCCGTTGGCGCGTCTTGCCATCAGCGGTTCTCCTCGGTCTGGTTGAGCATGTAGGCGGTGACTACCTCGGCGGCGACGCGGCGGCTGCGGCCGATCTTGAAGCTGTCGAGTTGGCGGGAGCGGAAGAGGTCGTAGACGGTGCTGCGGCTGATTCGTAGGGCGGCCATGACTTCGGGGACGGTCAGGGCTTGCGGTAGAGGCGGTGTGGCGGTGCTCACTGGCGTCTCCTTCGGAGGTGGTGGCGTGCCTGTCCTAGGTGCGGATTTCTGCGTCACCGCGTCATCTGCGTCACTCGTCGCTCTGACCTGCGGGTTTGGGTGACGCAGAGATTTTGGCCTGCGTCACCTGGTGACGCAGGCTGCGTCACGCGGTGACGCAGGTGACGCAGAATGACGCAGAGAAATCCGTCTGCGTCACGCCTGTTGCGGCAGGTCAGAGGCTGTTTTTCGGTGTCCGGTGACGCAGTGACGCAGGATTCCCTCTCTTAGGACAAAAGAGAGGGCCTGAATGGGCGTTCGGGGCGCGCTCGTCTCAGCCGACAGGCAAGAGGAGCACTCCCCGGCGGCGCGGGTGCTCCTCTTGTCTTCCTTGATGTGGTGCGCCGGTCAGGTCAGCGGGTTCTGCTGGTGGCGCGGTGGTGCCGGCTGCCGGGTCATGGCGATATAGCGAGCCTCCCGCTCCCGGCCCCAGTCGATCAGGACGTTGCGGGCGGTCAGGGTCGGTTGGAGGCGTTTGAGGCGGTCGGAGAGGACCTTTCCCGTGGTGGGCCAGCCCTTGGGCAGGGGGCGGCATTCGTCCCCGCTGTACAGGCCGGTGAGGCAGTGCAGCCATTCGGAGGACGTCATCCGCGCCTCCGCTCCCGGAGTGAGGGTGGCGGCGTGCTTGAGGACGGTCTGTGCGAGCAGGTCTCCTTCGATGACGTCGTCGTTCAGGTCGTCCAGGCTGGTCCGGTAGGCGTTGAGCGTTGCCAGGCCGGTGGCTGCGTCGAGTTGCGCGCAGAGGTGGGCGAAGTCGGCCATGCGCAGGTCGGTGGGGATGTCGGCGTCGGCTGCCCGGACCTGGACCGTGAGGTCGAGCAGGGAGCCGAGGATGACCGGAAGGGCCTGTTCGAACTCCGTCCACAGTTCGGCCTCCGTGCGCCGGACGTGGGGGCGTTCCAGGCGGAGCGGTAGGAGGCGTTCGGCGAGGTCGGGGCGGATGACGCCGACGTCGATGCCGGTCAGGAGGAGGGGGCGGCGGTAGCGGGCGCGGACGACGTCGCCGTCGGTGTACAGGGCGCGTTTGATGGTCTCGGCTCCGGTGACGATGCAGCACATCAGGTCGGACAGGTCCGGGGCCAGGTGGGACAGGTTGTCCAGGGCGGTGACCCATCCGGCGGCGACGGCCGCGATCAGGTTCTCCTCATCCTTCGGAGCGCGGCGCAGGTCCCCGCTCATGCCTTCGATGATCCGCACGAGCATTCGCCCTGCGGTGGACTTGCCCGCTCCTTGCGGGCCGGTGAGGAAGGGTGCGGGTACGGGCACGGATGGTCCGAGGCAGCCGATCAGCCAGGCGATGGCCAGGGACTCGGTGTCCGCGTTGGCGAAGTTGCACAGCCGCAGCAGCAGGTCGACGCCCTTGCCGTCGGTGTCTTTGGCCGGCAGCGGCAGTTCCCCGGTGAGCTGGGTGCGTCGCCAGCACACCTCCCCGGGGTCGGGGGTGAGGATGTGCCAGCCGGTGGGGTGGATGCGGACGGACTGCCCGTCGTTGCGCCCCAGGTCGAGCCAGGTGGCTCCGTCCAGGCCCGGGGCGACGCGGATGTGGACGGGCTGGACGTGCTGGCTCATCGCCAGTGCCTCGATCAGGTCCAGTGCCTCCTTGAGGGCGGTTCCGTTGAAGACGCCGTGGCCGTCGGTGAACATGCCGACCATGAGTTCCTGCCGGTGGCTGCCCGAGGTGCCCTGTGAGCGGATCGGCCGGGCCACGGGGTGGGCGTTCTTCTGGGCGTACACGGTTCCGTCGGCGGTGCGGAAGTACCGGAAGTGCTGCTGCGCGTAGTCGGCGATGATCTGTCGGGCCGGGTTCTTCTCCTCCTCGGCCATGGCTACAGCCCCAAGCTGGTACGGGCGTTGGTCCAGGCGTCGGCGCAGTGCCGGGGCGATTCGCCCTTGGCCTGGGCGGCGGCAAACAGCCGTCCGACGTGAGCGTTGGTGAGGCAGCCGCACCGGCCGTGGGTGGACAGCACGGCCAGGAACGTCCGGTAGACGGTCGCGTGCACCGCGCTGCGGGCCTCGGTGATGCGCTGCTCGGCCATGGCGATGCCACGCTCCAGGTAGGCGGGCGTACGGTGGCGGCAGATCCCGCCCCCGACTGGCGAGGGTGCCGTGACGACCTGCGGGGCCACCCGGACCGTGGACGGCTCCTTCACGACGGCCAGGGCGCGTACGGCCTGCGGCAGGTCGGCCATGGTGCCGGTGCCGGGCCCGAGCCACCGGGCGTAGGCCATGCAGGACTTGAGGTCGACCCCGGGGCGGACCGCGTTGGCGGAGCGCATCGCGCCTCGGTAGAGCCAGTGCTCTCCGCGCGTGGTGCGCACGGTGCGGGTGGGCGGAAGGTGCTGCCGGGCCCAGGTCAGGGCGTCCGGGGTGTCCAGGTCCAGGACGGTCAGCCCGGCCCCGCCCGGGTGGTAGGCCACGGCGGCGGCCTGACGCCATGCACGGCCCCAGCCGCCGGAGGTGAGTACGCGGGTGCCGGTGGTGGCGGCAGCCCAGCCGTGGCATGGAGCGGGGCAGCGGCAGGGGCCTGCGGTTTTCATGTTGGGCCTGCCGCCGCAGGCGTTGCCCGTGCAGGTGCGGCAGTTGCCGAAGGGCACCTTGCCGACGCGCAACGGCAGCACCGGCAGCCCGCCGTCGGCCAGACGCACAGCGAGGGTGAGGAGGTCGGGGCGGGGCGAAAACCTGTCCTGGTCGCCCTCAGGGGCGGCCAGGACGGCCGTAGAGCGATCGGTTCCCTTCATAGGGTGGCGCTCCCTTCACGGCGCGAGAGGGGCCGTCAGGCCCCTCTCGCATCTCAACTGGCTTGCAAGATAGGTGAGTTGGGGTTCACCGATGGTGCACGGGGTGGTGCGCTGGCGGTCACGCGGCCCGGGTGAGCGGGCGACGGGACGCCAGGTTCATGGCGTGGATGTCGGTGTAGGAGGCGGCCATGTGGGCGTCGTGGTCCGTGTGGAACCGGTCGATCAGCGCCTTGCAGGCGGCGTAGCCGATGGCGGTTTCCGAGCGGCCGCATTTGCATACGTAGTCGGCTTCCGGCGCGGGGGCTCCGCGCCAGGTGGGGGCGTAGATGCGGATGCCGGGGCGTTCGGCGCTGGGCATCATGTCCGGGCTCGCGTTGCGCCGGCGAGCGGGGCGGGCGTTGGCGGTCATCGCTTCATGCCGCCGCTTCGTCGCGTCCTGCGGGCAGTGCGGTGGACCCGGCACCGAGGTGTGCCGCCGCGTGCCGACCGATCAGGCGCGTGTAGGCGGGCGGGATGGCTTCGCGCAGCGCCAAGTGGTCATCGGTCCAGTGGATGTGCTTGGCGGCCTGCATCTCGGGCACGGTGGCTTTGCCTCCGCCTTTGCCGTAGGCGGCCACGTACGGGCCGTCGAAGATTTCCCCGTGTCGCCAACCACGCACCCTGCCACGGTGCTTGAGATGGACGGGCTGCGGCATGCTCCAGCCGTCCAGCTCGAAATACCGGTGTTGGAGCACCCCGAGGGAGAACATCTCTCCGCACAGCCGGATGTCCTTGCGCACGGTGGACCCGGGCACGTTCTCCATCACCGAGGGCCGGCCGGTGGTGCGCAAGGCGTCGCGGGTGGGGCCGATCAGGTGCGGGTGGGTGCGGCCGGTGGCGTGGTTGCGGGCGGCGTTGCTGCCCTTGGTGGGTGCCCCTTCGCCCTGGCAGGGTGGGGAGGCGTGCACGAAGTCGAACAGCGACCCGTGGGCGGTGATGAAGGTGAGGGCGTCGCCCTGCACGAACCGGAACGGGTAGGCGGGGTGGGGATCCTGGTCGATGCCGATCACGTCGAATCCGGCGAGCCAGTACCCCATCCCCGCGCCCCCGTCGCAGCAGTAGCAGTCCGCCACGGTGAAGCCGTTCCACGGACGTGCGGGCAGCCAGGACGCGGCCGGCCGCACCGCCAGGGAGGCGGGGAGGTCCAGGAGGATCATCGCGTGCTCCCTGCGCGGGATGCGGCGATGTCGAGCTGCCGGTGGACCTGGGCTGCCGTGCGTCCGGGGGCGTCGTTCCACTGGTCGACCGTGCGCAGCGTCGGGTCAGTGGCGGTGAACTGCTCCATGAGCAGGGTTCGGGCGCGCTGGACGATGGTGGCGGTGCCGTATCCGGCTTGTAGGACGGCGAGTTGGGCTCCGAGGATGCAGCGACGGCCCTGTGCGTCCCACATGGCGTTCTGGCACCAGCCGTAGGCGGCCAGGTAGCGGGAGACCAGCAGCAGATGCGTAGCCGTGTCGATCGGCACCGGGGCCGGGGTGCGGTGCCGCAGCCGATCGAGCAGCGTCGGCACCGGACGGGACAGGCCCCGGTCCCAAGCCACCGGGGCCTGACCGTAGGCGCAGACCAGCGCAGCCGGCGCGGGGGCGAGCGTGGGGGCGGGGGTGTGGGTGGCGAGGTAGTGCTCGATCTCGCGCACCAACTGCCCGCCGTCGGCCACCTGTCCCAGGTCGGGCAGGGCCAGCGTGGAGGTCAGGTTCACGGGGTCCGCCTCCCGTCGGCAGATCCGCCGGTGAGCAGGTCGGCGATGGAGCCACCGAGCGCGTTCAGGCGCTGGACAATCCCGGCCCACGACTCGTTGTCGATGGCCAGCAGCGCCCCCACGGCAACGGGCACATCGCCCTTCTCGGTGGCGGCCAGGGCGTCACGAAAGTGCGCGGCGGCCAGAGGCCGGATGACGGGCAGGTCAGGGCGTTCGGGCAGCATGGCAGTCCTTCCCGGGCGTCAGTGGTCCTTGCAGGCGGGGTAGTTCGAACCGTGGTGGCACTGGCCGTAGATGGCGGCGGTGACCTGGTAGGTCGCGGTGCGGCCCTGCGAGTCGCGCAGCGTCAGGTAGTAGTCGGTGGTGGGGGTGCCGGGGCTGCGGACGGCGTAGTGGCCGTTGACGGTGCCGGTGGTCTGCGGCACGAGGAAGTCGGTGCGCAGACCGGTGCAGGCGAACACGGCCAGGGCGGAGGTCATGGCGAGCCCCAGGACGTTGCGGGCGAGGTTGTGCGGGCGGTGCGTGCGGCGGCGTGCGGACATGGCGGGATCTCCCGTTCCAGGGGACGACGTGCCGGGTCTGGTGACTGTGTGTGAAGGGGAGGGGGCAGAGGTGTGGCCAGGAACCTGCCTTCCAGGGCTGTTTGGGCAGGTCGGCGGACCGCCTCCCCTGCCTCCCCAACGGTTGATCTGCGCTGATCAGGGCGGGGAGGTGGCCTTGGGGAGGCGGTAGGGGAGAACTCCCCTCCTCCCCTGCCGCCTCCCCTTACCGTGCGTCACTGCTCGGGGGTGTCCTCGGCTCGCTCGGCCAGCGCGCGGAGCACCTTGGCGGTGGTGACGTGCATGATCCCCTGGTACTTGGTCGGTGCCGCGTCGGCCAGCTCCAGGACCTGGGTCAGGTCGGTGAAGCCCCACCCGTGGTAGTGGGTGCGGTTGCGCTCCACCAGCCGCTGGATCACTTCCTGGGTCCGCATCCGGATCGCCGTCCCGAGCACGGCGGCGATGTCCGCCAGCTCATCCACCGCCTCGGCGGCCGGTGCGGCGGGGGCGGTCTCGATGCCCTCGCGCAGCGCCAGGGCGCGGGCCACGACCGGGCTGATCTCGTCCACCTGCGCGTCCTTGCGCATGTAGTAGGAGCGGATCACCTCGAACGGTTTCGGGGTGAAGCCGACCGTGACGGCGGTGCCCCGGTTCTCGATCGGGGACAGGCCGGTGGCGGTGACGCCGGCCTTGTACTTGCCCGAGCCGAGGATGCCGTCGTTGGCGATGTAGTCGCCGACCGCGAACGCCACCCCGTGCGAGGTGTTGCGGGTGACCTCCTTCGGAATCGACGTGGCGGTCGGGGACACGGTCACCCACACCAGCGTGATCCCGAGCTTGCGGGCCTTCTTCATGACCTTCTTGGCCAGGTCCTCGGCCTCGGCACCGTACTTCTTGTGCTCGAACAGCTCGTGGCACTCATCGAACACCACCACCCGAGGACGCATCCTCGGGTCGCGCTGCGCCAACTCCCTGGTCAGGGCCACCGATTCGCCGCCCAGCTCCTCCAGGATCTTGCCGCGCTCGGTGACCTCGTTGCGCAGCTCCCGCAGCGCGTTCAGGGCGGCTTCGACCTGTTCGTCGTCGTCGCCCTTGACCAGCGTGCGCAGGCGCTCGCGCATCGGGTCGTAGTCGACGTTGTAGGCCATCACGTACACGTCGATCTCGACCAGCGGATCGAGCATCGCCCCCAGCAGCAGGGCGATGACCAGCGACGACTTACCCGAGCCCATGATTCCGCCGAACATGTAGTTCGCGGCCATCAGCCGGGCGGTGACCTCCTCGCCGCGCTGGGACACGGCGACGGGCACGCCCTTGAAGTAGTCGGTGGTGCCCTCGGTCAGCAGTGGCCACGGCGGCACCGGGCCGTTCAGCGACCCCTGATCGGCCACCCACAGATCCAACACTCCGGGCTGCTTGGGGGGTTCGGTGGGCCAGACCTCCACCGGCAGCCGCAGCAGGTTGTGCGCCAGCACGGCCTTCTTGGCCGCGATCATCTCCACCATCACACCCAGCGGAAGCTGCAGTTGGGTGTGCCAGCCGTTGCCCATGCGGGTGGTCGGCTGCACCCACCGCGGCTGCCACCCGTCCTTGAACGCCTTGTTCATCGCCGGGATGCCCAGGTTCCGCAGGGCGTCCAGGATCGCCCCCTCATCCGGGACCACGTCCCGCGTGGTCGGATCGGCCGGCAGGACCCATGCTGGTGCGGCCTGCCGCTTGGCACCGACCGTCCAGCAGCCGGCCACGGCCAGCCACGGGGCGATGGCGACCAGCGGGCCCCAGACCACTGAGACGATGAACACCACCCACGTGGCCAGGTGAATCAACGCCATCGTCGGCGCGATCACCTCACCGAAGTGATGGGTGCCGATGGCCAGGGCGACACCCAGCAGGAGCAGCCCGCCCATCAGCCCGAGGGTGCCGACCACGGCACTCTTGGCCAGCTTGACGGGGGCGGTGAGCAGGTCCATCCGCCGCTGGTGACGCCCCTGCCGGAACGCTGCGGCGCGCTGCTCCCACTCCAACGCCATCTCCGGCTGACCTGCGGCCTCGGCGCTGCGCATCATCCGCTCGTAGCGGGCGGTGGTGCGGCCCTCCCAGGTGCGACGGGCCACGATCAACGCGCCGTTGGCGGTGTAGAGGGTGTGCCGCATCACCAGCCGCGACGCGGTACGGGTGCGCGGGTGGGTCGCCACGGTGCGCACTGCCCGAGCGCTGCGCACCCACCCCGACGGGGCCGGTATCGGCGCGGGCGGCTGGTCGGGCTGCTTGGGCAGAACGATGCCCTCAAGCGGGGCCCGCTCTGCGTCGACGGGGGGCTTGGCCAGGGTGGTGGTGCGGTTGACGCGGTGGTCGGCCAGGTCGTGCACGGTGCCCAGGGCGGGTTCCGTGACTGGGTCGGTCATGATGGGTTTCTCCTGCTCTCAGTCATGGGGCCAGGGGGCCCGGGACGGTCGCACGCTTGCTGGCACCACGGCCGTCCCGGGATCGAGCATCAGCACTGTTCAGGCGGCGTTCGCGGGCGGCAGCGCGCGGCAGGTGGCGGCGTGGTTGTTGGCGGCCTCGCGGCGGGCGTCCAGGTTGGAGCCCTGGTGGCTCTGGGTCAGGCAGCCGGTGCACGACCACGTCACCAGCGACCGGGTACCGGTCTCGGTGGCGGTGATCACCACCAGTGCACCGCCCAAGTTGAGGTAGCGGACCAGGACCAGCGACGGGGCGTCCTCGGGGATACGGCCAGGCATGGGGAATCTCCAATACGGTGCTCGGATGCGCGGGAACGTGCTGCTCAATGGCTGTTGGGGCCGGTGGCGCTGTTCGTTCAGGCGGCCCGGGCCTGCGGTTCGCTGCACGGCACGCAGGACCCCAGCGAAGTGGGGATGACGTAGCCCGCATCGGCGCGGCAGGTTGGGCAGGTGCGGCGCGCGAGCATGGCTGCCGCTAGAGCCGTGGCTTTGGCCGGTGTCATCGCGCGCACCGGGCGGGCCAAGTCGAGTCGGTACAGGTAGGCGACCCGGGGACCAGCCCCCAGGCGCGAGAACCACAGGAGCTGAGCGGCCACCGGCTGACCGGCTGGCCGAAGCCCCCGGGCGCGTAGTTGACGACGGGTCAGCAGGCCGTGCGGGGCGAGGTGGAAGGGGTAGGTGGGGAGGCCGTAGCGGGTGCCGGTGGGGTCGTAGAACCTCACGCCGCGCCCTGGTCGCCGGACGCGCCATCATCCGGGACCGCGTCATCGGTGGTCGGTTCCGGTGCCGGGGGTGTCGCGTCGGGCACCGAGTGCAGGGGCCGGTTGGCGCGCTCCGCCTTCAAAGCGTCGCGCAGCGCACGGGCGTTGACGGAGGAGGTGTGTACGGCGGCGCGGATGTTGTCGGCCGTCAGCCGGGCATCCGCCCAATCGGCGGTCGCCGACCGGGCTTCGGCCAGCAGCTCCGACGGGGTGCGGGTCGGGCGCTTGCTGCGGGCGGCAGTCGGTACGGTGCCGGTGGCCCGACGCGGCCGACTGACCGTGGCCGCAGCCGCGCGAACCGCCGGTTCCGGGTCGGCGGCCAGGGCGGGTGTGTCGGCTTCCGGGGTCGGGAGCGGGTCGGGGGTGACGTAGACCGACGTCACCGGGGCGGGATCGGCCGACTGTTCGAGGTCAGACACCGACCCTTTTGTGATGATCTGTGCCGACTCTCCGGTGTCCGGCTGGTGGTGCAGTACCTTGGCGACCAGGTCCGCGCCGAACGCGATCGACCCGACCGGCAGGGAGGTTGCCAGCAGCATCAGGGCCCAGTCGGCAGGTGCCCAGTCGGCCAGGTGGACCCGGCCACCCGACTGGATCGCGGCCACCATCCCATGGTCGTAGTTCAGCACTAGCGAGGCGGCGGTGTAGGCGGCCAGCACCCGCAGCGCGAACCGGCGGTCGGCCTTGGGCAGCACCAGGGCCAGGGCCATCAGGCCGTCCACGACCACCGGGTACAGCACGGCGGCGGTGTGGTCCGCGCCGATGGCATGGGCCACGTCCCGCAGCGCGTTCCAGGACACCCGAAACGCCATCAGGACCACGGCCACCAGGGCCAGCACCAGCAGTATCTTCGGGCGGCGGTTCATGCCTGCCACCTCCTGACGATCTCCTCGGTCGCCAGGGTGGCGAAATGCAGGTTGGCCACGTTGGGCATCGATCCCCGGCCTGCGCGTTCCTGGGTGTCGCGCAGGAACACGGCCAGCGAGCGGACCACGGTGCGCAGGCTGTCCACCTCGCTCAGCAGGTCCTCCACCGCGTCGTCCATGACGACGAAATCGCGGAACTCGTCCTCGCCCAGTACCCGGATCTCGGCCAGGCGCTCAGGGGTGATGGTCATGCCGCCACCTGCCCCAGCAGGCGGACCGTGCCGGCCTTGCCCGTGCCCGTGATGCGGCCGAGCAGCGCGGCCAGGTGCGGGATGGTGCCGGAAATGACGCGGTCCATGTCCGCTTCGATCACGAGCCGAGCGGCATGCTCAGCCAAGTCCGGGGCCGTGCGGCGCAGGTCGTCCAGGATGTCGCGAGCGGCAGCGAGCCGTGCAGCCCGCTCGGAGGCGGACTCACCGCCAGCGGGGCCGGTGAAGAGTTCGGCGTCGATGCCGAGGGCGAGTTCCGCGAACTCGAACTCGTCAGCGGCCTCATGGCCTGCGACGATGTTCCTCATGGTCACTCTCTTTCCAAGTAGGAGAGGGGCCCTGCGGGGGCGGCTGCCGGACCGTCCAAGGAATCGGCAGCCGCCCCAACGCACGGGCGGGGACCACTCATCAGGTGACGAGTAGCCATGGACCCCGACGCACCCCACCGGGCGCGCCGAGGACCAAAGTCACTCGTGTTCATCAGGCACTCTGTTGAGTTCTCAAGGAACAGACGCTTCCTTCGGGCGGCTTTCACCCCGGCCCTCCGGGCAGTGCTGGATAGGTCCGGGCAGCCCAAAGAAGGCCGCCAGTTGCTCGCTGTCCTAGGACTGCGAGCTCCTGGTAAGACCATGCCCCACAGTCCTGGGACTGTCAACAGTCCTGGGACTGTGGTTGACTTGCCTCATCGAGAGGAGCTGCGCATGGCGCCGAAGTGGCGAGAGTTGGCAGATCGATTGGCCGAACGGATCAGGAGTGGCGAGTACAGCCCTGGTCAACAGCTGCCGCACATCCGAGATCTGGTCGAGGCCGGCGAGGGCTCCAAGTCCACGGTTCACGCTGCGTACAAGGCCCTTGAAGCAGAGGGGCTTGTCACCTCATCGCGTGGCCATGGCACTGTCGTACGCCCGCAGGCTCCGCTCAAGCGCCTCGGCATCGAGCGCTACGACAAGGTCAAGTGGCGCGACGGTGACGAAGTCGCGTTCATCGCTGACCGTGTGGCCTCCGGACGTACGTACCGGCGTGGCGAACAGACGCAATCCGTGACCCTCATGGAGGCTCCGCCTGCAGTTGCCGCCGCTCACGGGCTACCGAACGGTGCCCAGGTCTACGCGCGAGCGCGACTCGTGAAGGAAGGCGAGCAGCCCACCCACACCCTTACCAGCTACTACCGCCCCGAGCATGTCGAGGGAACCCGGATTGTGGACCCGTCCCCAGGCCCCGCTGGTCGAGGCGGAGGTTTTCGGGTGCTATACGACCATGGGTACGAGATTGACCACATGAAAGAGGAGATTTTCGCAAGGGTCGCCACCCCCGAGGAAGCAAAGCTGCTTATCTTGCCAACTGGGGAACCTGTCGTGGAGCTGCACAGGACTACCTACACAGCCGACGGCACCGTGGTTGAGTTTGCGATCGGTGTTCACGCTGCATCGCGTTTCGCGTGGGCGTACGAATTCCAGGTTCCAGACTCAGCACAGAGCCGAAAGGAAGCACATTGATCTCAGTACAGGCATGGGGGGACGCCCGGCAGCTGTGGGACTTCCACCAGATGCACCACAAAGCTAAGCCGTGCTCCGTTGCTGTTGGTCTGGGTAGTCATGACCTGGGCGTCGCTGAAACTGCCGTTGACCTTTACCGACACGGCATGATGCCTCTGATCGTATTCACTGGAGCCACGAGCCGAACGACGCAAGAACGCATGCCGCGTGGCGAAGCCGTTCACTATCGAGAGCGCGCCCTTGAACTTGGCGTTCCCGGCTCTGCCGTGCTCGTGGAGCCGCGTGCTCGGAATACGGGGGAGAACATTCGCTTTTCTCGCCTACTTCTAGAAGAAGCAGGCATTGATGTGTCATCCGTCTTGCTGATCAGTAAGCCATATGAGGAACGACGGGCGTATGCCACGGCGCGCAAGCTCTGGCCTACCGTAGAGATCGTGAGCGCATCCACACCAATGAGCTTTGACGACTACGTCGCCTCCATTCAGGATGCACGTCTTGTCATCGACATGCTCGTGGGGGCGCTGCAGCGGCTAATCATCTACCCGGAGCAAGGATTCATGATCCGCCAAGTGGTGCCGGATGATGTAATGGCCGCATACGAGCGCCTCTGTCGCGCGGGCTTCACCAGTCGAATCCTGCCGGATGCTTCTAAAGCGTTGACCTGATATAAGGCGGCGCTGTATCGACCTGGAGGGGCTTTAAAAGTCCATCGAATCCTCTGCGCCAGTCGGCTGAATGAGTCTTTTGGCGCCCAGGTCAATGACATTTACATCAGCATCACCCAACATGGCAGAAAGTGCCGATACTGACGCTGCAGATGTAGCAATAACTTGATCGCCTATTTCCGAGCACTGCGCGAGTCTCCGCAGAGTTGCACGGAAGTGATTTTCATCGAGTTCGTGTTGTCGGGGCTCGTCCAGCATGAGGAACCCAGGATGTTGTGTGCCAAGGGAATTTGCAACTTCTCGGATTCCGTTCAAGTAGGCGATTTTAGTTCGAACAACGTCACTCGCGCTCGCATCCGTATCGAGATTGAGTCCCTGCCGCTCGGGCCTCAATGTTTCCTCGTCGATGGTTACGAGCGTAGCCCCGTAGCTGCTAAATCCAAAGTCTGTGAGTTGCTCCCCGACTACGCGCTGCAATAGCGCTCGGCGTCGATTATCCTCTTCAGGTGAGACGTTTGGAACGTCGAGCAATTCAAGCCGAACATCAAAAATTGACTGAGCGACTTCCTGCATTTCATCGAGGAGATCCTGAATCGTTTCCCGAATCCGATTGAACTCCGCTAGCCTTACCTCTGCCGCGACACGCTTTGCGATGTCACCAGAACTTGGGTACTCATCCGGAACCGCTAGATCCGTCTTAAGAGCTCTGATCTCTGTGCGGCAAATGTCTACAGCTCTTTGGATGGCTCGGTACGATGCCTGACT
This sequence comes from Streptacidiphilus sp. EB103A, assembly GCF_041261405.1. Taxonomy (NCBI): domain Bacteria; kingdom Bacillati; phylum Actinomycetota; class Actinomycetes; order Kitasatosporales; family Streptomycetaceae; genus Streptacidiphilus; species Streptacidiphilus sp. EB103A. The sequence continues at coordinate 175,906 of NZ_JBGCAQ010000022.1, forward strand.
TTCCGCAGCAGCCTGATGCGCCTGCTCCCTCATCTCCTCGAATGTACGGAGCTGGGATGAGAGCAGTGAGATCGTAGCGTCGACGTCTAGGACAGGGCCGACATGGCCGGCCTCGACGTTGGCGAGAGATTGGTGACAAGTTGGGCAATCGGCATTTGCAATATCTAGGTTGCCGCTTGAAGCGCCCAACCTGAGCAAGGTTTTGATGTCCTGGTTTTTTACCTTCTCGTCTCGAAGAGCGTCAATCCTGCTGTCCAACACAGCAACCTGCTTTTCATTCAATGTCAGGTTCTGTTCCACAATCCTTGCCATTGTGGAAAGTTGCGACAGTTCCCTCTCCTGCTCAAGGAGTCGTTCTCGGATTGTCTCTTGGCCAATATGGCCGACTTGGGGAACTAGGGCAGGCGTAGCAGCCTGCTGAAGAAGCTCCAGGACTTCCCCATCACCGTGCCATTCATCGCCAATCAAGAATTGCAACCGAGCATCACCCGTTGACGTGGCTCTGGCCGGCCTGGCCCCGCTCCGACTGCGGGCCCCAATCGGAAATTCAGGAAGACCAATGACCCTGCCGCCAGCAGCTGTTGCTGTTGCATCAACTGCAGCTAGCTTGCTACCCCACTCCCCGCGCAATTTCTTGATCTTATCTTCCAGGCGGTATCGTTTAGCTGCGGTCTCTGGGCCCGCAAACCCGAGAAGAAATTCAGCTGCACGGCGCGTTGGCTCTCGCAATTGGTATTGCGTGACCGCGCGAGGTCCGGCAGATCCCCAGGCGCGCTGGTCCGCATAGAGAAACGGAAAGATAATTTCAGTATAGAGTGGAGCCTCTCCTCCGGTGTACTTCGGGATCATCGGCAACTGCCAGTCAAGGTAATCAGCTAGAAAACGATGGAATCCGAGGGGGTTCCTTGCTGATCCGGATTCCCGAACGAAGTATTCTTCGTGGCGCAGATTATCCACGCTCGCAGTGATGGCTGGCCCACGCCACACTCGTACGAGGTTCGGCTGAACACGGCTGTTCTTGACTGTTCTCTGCGCAGTAACAATTCCGTGCTCATTCTCCAACTCAACGGCACACCAGCTAGAATTAACGGCAACCGGTCGCTCGGGTTCACCATAGTAGAGTTGAGTAGTCATCGCACTGCCCAGAGATGTTCCGGAGCCAGGGCCGAACATTGCCTCAAGTCCGAGGGCGTATGTAATCGCCTGCAGTGACTGAGTCTTCCCGCGACTGTTGCTGGCGCGCAGAATATTTAGACCTGCCCCAAAGACCACTGTCGCCCCTGCAGGTCCGGCTTCGCTTTGAACCCGGAGCTTGACGGCCCTAATCCTAGTCTTCAACACAGGCTCCTCTCGGTTCGCTACTCTCAAGCACTGCGGGCAAGGCGCCGCGAAACGGCAGCATCACTGAGCTTATTAAACTGGTGCAGGAAATTCTTTTCCGCCACCATTAAACCATCATCGGCTGTTATTTGCTGCGCAAAAAGAATCCCTGGTTGTTCCAGGGTGATTCGATTACTATTTGCGCCGGATACTGTTACCATGCCACGAATTAGGCCGACATTCAAGGCGATCGAAAGATGTGGGTCCGATCGTTGGGTGACCGTACTTGCGTATCGATGTCCAGACCACCAGGCGGCAAGCATCTCTCCACTGCGGCGAGTCTGCAGGGACCAAGTGAACAGATGTAGGTTCTCAATGGTGGCACTGTGCTTGTTAAACGCATTAAGAACCAGTGCAACTTGCGCTAGCTTGTAGGCTACGCGAGCATCAGCCGGTATAGGGTGTGGCTGGCTACGAAACTTCACCAGGGTATTTGCAACTTCGTCGTTCTGCAGAGAATCAGAATTGGGCATTCTAAGCTCCTCCCATCAGGAAGCCGCTTCCTCGTAGAAGTCGAGGGGACATCTCATGAGCCAGTCGGCGACCTGACCGTACGCAAGAGTTCTGGAGTCGCTGAGTGACGAATCTGGTGCGCAAGAGCGCACTCTCTTCTCCGTCTCCTCTACAACCTTCTTAAGGTGGCCCGCCGCTCGAACATCCTCATCAAGGATAAACTCCATCACTAGCCGCTGTTCAAGGTCGTCTAGCTGAGATTCAAGCATGGCATGAATTTCAGTGTAGTGATCTTTTATATATGCACGGAAATCTTGGCCACTCAAATAGTAGGAGAGCATGCGCCGTATATAGTTGTTCCTGCTTTCTTCGCTGGCAAGAACGGGCACCTTGGCGAGTTTGTCTCGCATTGTGGAAACCTGGGTACTGTCGACGGTGCTGTAATCGGGCTGGCCCAAGGGTGGCAAATGCATCCGCGAGAGAAATCCATTTACGACCCTCTTGTAACTGAACTCATAATCTTCCATGGTCTGACAGATGACGTGGAGATTTGGATCAGCGTATTCCAAGCAGGCTGTACGAATTCTCGCTGTCTGGCTAGAGCAGTGAGCCGCAAGGTCCTTGCTGTCGATGTATGGACAGAGAATAATCCAACGGTTGATTTTCACATGTCCGCCGAAGAGCCTTTTCAACTTCGCGGAATTGGTAATGAACTTACCGACATCTTCTGTCGTCTTTTCGCGCTGCTTCTCGTAGCGTTTCTGCGTCGCCAGCGGTTCTTGAGGGCTATAGCATTGAAAGAGATGACCTGTGAGTGTGTACGCCTCTAGCCCGTGGTCCCCGCCCTTGTCGGGGACCACGATCAGATCCGTGCCGTGATGCACACGGAGTACCTGGATACACAGGTCCTGCCACTCTGCCCCACTGAGGCCAATCAAGCCGCTCATGCTCTGATCCACAATCATGAAGTTAGCTGCATACGTGGGCACTTGTCCCTCGTGTCAACCAAATCGAGTTGACACTGTCCGATTTGCTCCTTTATGTGTATGGTGACAGACGCTGGTGATCACTGCCATCCCGGCTGGCTCAGTCCTCGCCTCCTGGGCTGCGTAGCCCTTGACGGCAGGCCCTTCACGCTCAGAGCGAGGGGTTTCCAGTCCTGCTTGGATTGATCATGATCGCGTCCGGAGTGAGAGCGTGGTGGTGAAGCGATTGGCGTTCGGCTGTCTCGGTGTGGGTGATGCCTCGCACGCAGGTGCTGGTGGTGGGGTGGGCATGAAAGAGC